>JAMLHR010000022.1 GCA_023957015.1 Thermomicrobiales bacterium
CGACGAAGCCGCGCACGATCATCGCCATCGCCTCGTTCTTCTCCATGCCCCGCGACATCAGGTAGAAGAGCTGGTCCTCGCTCACCTTCGAGACGCTGGCCTCGTGGCCCATCTGCACGTCGTCCTCGCGGACGTCGACGTAGGGGTAGGTGTCGGAGCGGCTGACCTGGTCGACCAGCAAAGCGTCGCACAAGACGTTGGACTTCGACCCGTGCGCACCCTCGTTGATCTGGATCAGGCCGCGGTAGGACGTGCGGCCACCGCCGCGGGCGACCGACTTGGACAGGATCGACGACGACGTGTGCGGCGCGGCGTGCACCATCTTGGCGCCCGCGTCCTGGTGCTGGCCCTCGCCCGCGAACGCGATCGAGAGGGTCTCACCCTTGGCGTGCTCGCCCATCAGGTAGACGGCCGGGTACTTCATGGTCACCTTGGAACCAAGGTTGCCATCCACCCACTCCATCGTCGCGTTCCTGAACGCCTGCGCTCGCTTGGTAACGAGGTTATAGACGTTCTTGCTCCAGTTCTGGATGGTGGTGTAGCGGCAACGAGCACCTTCCTGGACCACGATCTCAACGACCGCGGAGTGCAGCGAATCGGTGCTGTAGGTCGGAGCCGTACAGCCTTCGACGTAGTGCACATAGCTGCCCGGGGCAGCGATGATCAGCGTGCGCTCGAACTGACCCATATTCTCCGCATTGATACGGAAGTAGGCCTGCAGAGGGACTTCCACCCGAACACCTTCCGGCACGTAGACGAAGGAGCCACCGCTCCAGACGGCCGTGTTCAGTGCCGCGAACTTGTTGTCGTTGTACGGAATGATGGTACCGAAGTACTGCTTCACCAGTTCCGGATACTCGCGGACAGCACCATCCATATCAAGGAAGATAACGCCGAGCTTCTCCAGATCCTCGCGAAGCGAATGGTAGATGACCTCGGATTCGTACTGCGCACCCACACCGGCGAGGAACTTGCGTTCCGCCTCGGGAATGCCCAGCTTCTCGAAGGTGTCCTTGATGTACTCAGGCACATCGTCCCAGGTCTTGCCCATCGATTCGGCAGGTTTGATGTAATAGTAGATATCGTCGAAGTCGATCTCCTTGATCGCTTCGGCACCCCAGTTTGGCATCGGGCGATTGACGAAGTGGTCGTATGCCTGCAGGCGATATTCCAGCATCCACTCGGGTTCACCCTTCATGCGGCTGATGTTCTCCACCACCTCGCGGCTGAGGCCCTTTTCGGACTTATAGACGTAGTCTTCCTCGTCCCGGAATCCGTATTTGTAATCGCCAAGATCGATATCTGGCTTTGGTGTAGACACCATGTGCGTGCTCCTTCACGGTTATTGCGTCATGATGCGATAACCGATTGTGGCCTGACAGAACGGACGATTACGCCTCGATAGCGAACTCGGCCAGCAGCTTCTCGTAGCCCTTGGCTTCGAGTTCAAGCGCCAGCTCCGGACCGCCACTCTGAACCACACGACCGGTGATCATGATGTGGACGTGATCCGGCTTGATGTAGTCCAGCAGGCGCTGGTAGTGGGTGATCAGGAGGATACCCAGATTCGGGTTCATCAGATCGTTGACCTGCGAGGAAACGACGCGAAGGGCATCGATATCGAGACCGGAATCGGTCTCATCCATCACAGCCAGGGTTGGATCGAGCAGCGCCATCTGCAAGATCTCTGCGCGCTTCTTCTCACCACCGGAGAAACCTTCGTTCAGGTAGCGGGTGGCGAAGCTCTCGTCGATCTTCAGCAGTTCCATCTTCTCCCGCATGAGCTTGCGGAACTCACGCGGGGTGAACGGCTTCTGATCGATACCGTCGCGCTTGGCGCGGGCATTGCGGACATTCGTCACGGCCATGCGGAGGAAGTTCGCCATGCTCACACCGGGGATAACGGTGGGGTACTGGAAGGCCAGGAAGATACCGGCCTGGGCGCGCTCGTCTGGCTCGAGCTCGAGGATGTCTTCGCCGAAGAAGCGAATGCTACCCTCGGTGACCTCGTACTCTGGATTACCGGCGATGACGTTGGCCAGCGTGCTCTTGCCAGAACCATTCGGACCCATGATCGCGTGGATCTCGCCTTGATTTATGGTGAGGTTCACACCGCGAAGAATCTCAGTGTCCTCGATCGATACATGCAAATTCTCGATTTCAAGCATAGGAACCTGTGTAACCGACATTGTTTCCTCCATTAATCGGCACCACTACCCGGCGTAGCAGCACGCAATTTCACTCTGATGAGCCCCGTTACTGGTTCGCTTCCAGCTGGGCCAGGCAGTCTGGACAGACGCCTTCAAACAAGGTGTGGTGTCGCATGATCTTCCATCCGCTCTGCTCGGCAGCAACCGCCTCGCAGGATGTGGAGACCTCGACGTTCACATCCACCAATGCGCCGCACGCGGTGCAATGCACGTGATCATGACGATCCGTACGCTTGTCGAACCGACTGGCCTGATCGGCGAATGTGAGCTCCTGGATGAGATCGTGCTCCGCCAACAGATGCAGCGTGCGGTAGACGGTGCCATACGCGATCGATGGGTAACGTTGCTTAACCCGCTCGAAGATCTCACCGGCAGTGAGATGTCCTTCCGCGTTTTCCACTTCCTCCAGGATGATCGCCCGCTGGGCGGTATTCCTGTATGCTCCTCGAACCGCGCTGGACATTCTCCGCCTTCCATGCTGTGAACTGCTGTTGGCATTCGCATAATCATTCCCAGGTGAGAATGATTCTCGATCACACATGTAGTATAGCAGCCCGGTCGGAATTCTCAACAGGCGTATCCGTCACCGATACGACTGACCAAGAGTATATCCGATGCAGGAAGTCGGTTATTGCAGGTGAAAGCTAAACGATCCACTGCCCGTTCGCGAACAGCAATGCAAGCGTGACCATCGCCATGAGGAAGACGCTAAGCAATCCATACTTCAGAGCAGGAAGCTGTGGACGATCGGTAACCATAGCTGCCAGCGTAATGTAGACACCAATCGCTGGCAAAAGCATCCTGCCCTGAGAAACGATGAAGAACATACATTGAAGGATGATCAGACCGCTAAAGAGCGTAAGCGCGGGTCCGAAGCGCCGATACATGGGGACGAGTGTGGCTACCCAGAGTAACCAGATTCCTATGTTGAGCAGGAGTGTTGGCGAGCTCAAATCATTGGCGATCCAGCCCATCGGATCGTTCATCAACGCTTCGAGATACATACCTGTACGATCCTGATAGCTTCCCCAATGATCCTGGACGGTGTAAAACCGGAAGGGACTCCCGAGCTCAATCCATTGCCAAACCATGTATGACAGAAGTCCGAGCGGGGAGATCAGCACCAGCCCAACCAGTCTTCGTCTCTGCACACCCGCCTGCCAGGCGAGGTACAACAAGGTTGGTATGAGGAATACACCGGTCACACGCGTAGCGGTAGCGACGGCAACCACCACTGCCGCTGCCAGCCACATACGCCGCCTGCTCAGCAGGAACATCGCGACCGTCAACGCGATGAAGAGCGATTCCGTATATCCAGCACTGAGAAAGAAACTGAAGGGTGAGACCAGAAACAGAGCCACTCCCAGTACCGCAACGTCATCGGATGCGAACTGCCGGTAGAACACCGTCAATAACCAGGTTGCAATCAACAGGAACAGCGTTGAGAGGATGACGGCGACCCACCGATAATCCGTTATCTGGAGATGACTGCCGAAAAGGTGTCTGACGATGCCCAGCAATCCCGGGTACACGGGAAAGAAAGCAGAGTTGACAGCATCCGGAGAGCGATCATACCCGTAATTGGCGATGGTGACGTAGTGCCAGGTATCCCAGTTACCCCAAACGGTGAGCGAGCGCGGTGACCCCAAATCCTCCACCGGAGGAATCAATCGTCCCACATGCCAGGCCAGCATCCACAGCACAAGACGAGTGCAGGCTGCCAGCGCGACCATCTGCATCGGCAAATCGCAGAGAACACGACGCAGATTCCTGAGACCCGGTACCTTCATTGGAACCACACGCAACCTTGGCCGCATCGCCATTCACATACGGAGCAACTACTCCGCTGACTCCGATGCAAACAGGGTGATCCCGAGTTCGCGCGCCAGATACGCCGCCACGAGTTGGCCCTTGACGCTGTTGCCGATGGCATCCAGCCGAGGCGCATAGGTACCCAAGCCACCCTTACCCGGTGCGATGCAGACGATGCCGCCGCCTATACCACTTTTCCCCGGCATACCGGTGAGATAAAGCCAATCACCGGACGTCTCATACATACCGGCGGTCACCATCACTACCAGCGCGTAGTGACATGTCTCCGCGTTCACAACCTGTTCGTGGGTCACCGGGTTCACGCCACCATCGGCGAGGGTAGCACCCATCACCGCCAGGTCGCGCGCCGATACCGCCAGCGAGCAAGCTCGCGTGTAGAGGTCGAGGGCTTCAGCGGCATCACAATAGACGCGACCACGTTCCTCCAACGCATCCACGATCGAACGATTGCGGAAGTTGGTTGTGGAAGCAGATGCGTAGACATCTTCCATCACGACCAAGGACCGACCTGCCAGACGAGACAAGCCCTCAAGCAGGAAATCCCACTTTTCTTCCTTGGTATCACCGAGAGCCATGCTGGTGGTAGCGATCGCCCCGGAGTTGACCATGGGATTCGTGCGACCATCCGCACTACGCTCGATGGCACTGACGGAGTTGAACGGATAGCCAGTTGCATTCACACCAATGCGTTCTCGCATCTCGGTGGGACCGTAGTGATCAGCCACCAGCGCGAACACGAATGGCTTAACTACGCTCATGATCGGGAAAAGAGCGTCACAATCGCCAGCCGATGTCTCGATACCCATGGTGCTGATAACACTGATGCCAAACAGATCGGGTTCGACCTCGGCCAGGGCCGGATAGACCGTGGAACATGCGCCTTCAGTGTTGTCTCGATACATCTCGTATGCGGTCTGGACGCGGTTTCGGCGTTGATCCAGCGGCGGAAGTGAGCCGGTGGAGACATACTCCTGCCGCAATTCGTCCAGGTGGAAGTCATTCAGATTATCCATGGTAAAGCCCTCACGCAAACAATACGACTTTACCTAAGTTTACCCCCGCTTCATCCATGGATCGACCGCATCGCGCAAGCCATCACCAAGGAAATTGAACGCTAATACCGTCAGCGAAAGCGTCACCGCGGGGAAAACCAGCATATATGGATAGGCACGCATGTTGGGAATCGCTTCCGCGATCATCAATCCCCAACTCGGCATGGGTGGAATCACACCCAAACCAAGGAAACTAATACCTGCTTCGTACAGAATCGCACCGGGAATACCCAGCGTACTGGCCACCACCACCGGGGCCAACGTATTCGGGAGCACGTGCTTCAGCAGGATACGTCGGTCTTCGGCACCTGCACTGCGAGCTGCTTCCACGAACTCACGCTCCTTGAGAGACATCGATCCCGCCCGCACGATACGGGCGACCGTGAGCCAGCCGATAAGGCCAAGTCCGATATAGACACCAATTAAACCTCCTGTTTGCGCATCAAATCTGGCCAGAGCTGCCAGAAATCCGGTTTGCTCCTGCCCCAGAGCAAGTTGCCCGCGCAAGAAAGTCATAATCACAACAACGAACAACAAGTTGGGCAGCGCATAGAGCACATCGACAACACGCATGATGATCATGTCCCAAGCACCACCGAAGTAACCGGCAATAGCCCCCAGTGGCACGCCGATCACCAGGATGACTAGTTGGACCACGAAACCAACGGTAAGGCTGACGCGCGCACCAAACACAAGTCGGGTGAGGATGTCACGCCCCAACTGATCCGTCCCAAACGGATGCGCCCAGCTCGGGGGCTTGGTAACCAGGCCGTAATCCTGCTTCGAGTATGAGTATGGGCTCAGGTACGGACCAAAGATCGCCACCAACATCAGGAACAGGATGAACCACATTGAGATGACTGCGAGCTTGTTCTTGCGTAATCGACGAAACGCCTGCTTCCACAAGCCTTCGATCTCGCGTACATGCGTTCGATCAGCGGTCTGTGCCACGGTCACTGCTGCCATACTGGATTTTCCTCTCCATGGTTAGCGGGACATCCGCGGATCAAGCAACGGATAGATTAAGTCAACGATCAGGTTCATAAGGGTGATGATGAAGCCGAAGAGCAGCACTGTTCCCAGAACCACCGGATAATCGCGCGAAGAGATAGACGATACGAAATACCGCCCAAGTCCAGGCACACCACAAATGGTCTCCACAAAGAACGAGCCGGTGATGATATCAGCAAACACCACACCACCCACCGTGACAACCGGGAGCAACGCGTTTCTCAGCGCATGCCTGACCACCACGATGCGCTCTCGCTGACCTTTGGCGCGGGCGGTACGGACATAATCCGAACTCAACACATCGAGCAAACTGGACCTGGTGTACCTGGCAAGAATGGCAGACGGATAAAACGCCAGCGCGATGGCGGGAATGATGATCTTGACGCTGAACACCCCGTCCCAACCGTTCGTTGGTAGCCAGCCGAGATAGCTGGCGAAGAACAACACCAGCAAACTGGCGATGACATAGCTTGGCGTAGAGATACCAACAATAGCTGCGAAACTGGAAAGGTAATCAGCCCAGGTGTTGTGACGTACGGCACCAATTGTGCCCAGCGTGACACCAACGATCATTGCGATCACCATAGACACCAGCCCCAACTGAATCGATACGGGTAACGTGTCAGAAATGATATCCGTAACCGTACGGGAGCGACTGGTGAAACTCGGTCCAAAATCGCCCTGGAGTACATTCTTCAGATAGTTTATGTACTGCTGCCACAATGGGTCATTCAGGCCATATGCTTCGTTGAGCTTATCCACAACCGCTTTCGGTAGTGGTTTGTCCTGGTTGCTCCAGGGACTACCGGGGGTAGCGTGAACCAAAAAAAACGTGATGGTATAGATGGCAAGCATGGTTGGAAAAATCAACAACACGCGTCTGATAACGTAGGCGGATCGATTCACGTGTGGTACCTCACCCCAACAACAAGGACGGCTGGCTGTTGCACCAGCCGCCCAAGAGCATCCGTCTAATGTGCAGCGATCTTCGGCAGACGCAGATGCACGTAGGCCAAAATCGGCTGCATGTGGAAATCCACCACCCATGGCTTGATGGCCACGGTGCCGACGCCACGATAGACCGGGATGTAAGCCGCATCCTCAACCAGAATCACTTCCGCCTGACGATAGAGCTCGGCACGACGCTCTGGATCGGTCTCGGAAACTGCTTCCTTGGCGAGCGCGTCATACTCTTCGTTCTTCCAACTGAGATAGTAGTGATCGCTCCAGCTAACGAAGTTCTGGTTGTGCCAATTGGACGGGTCGGCGAAGTCAGAACCCCACGTGCCGTATTTGGTGTTGAACGGCTGATCCTTGCGACTCATGTTGTAGTCAGAATAGGTGGAGGCATCGATAGGATTGAGTTTCACCTTGATACCGAGCACCTCAGGCCATCGTTGCTCCAGATACTCAGCAACCAGTTTCAAGTTGCCTGAGGTGCGATAACTGTATTCAAGCTCGATTGTGCTCGGATCATACCCCGATGCAGCCAAGGCGGCGAGGGCTGCCTCTTCACCAACCGGGTTCGTCGCATCCGGATTGTTACCCGGAATATCCGCAGGAACCACATTGAGAGCTGCTGTTGCCGTGCCCTTCAGGATGACATCCGCAACAACATCGCGATCAATCGCAGCGTAAAGGGCGCGGCGAAAATCTGCATTGCTGGTCGGTTCCGTCTTGGCGTCACAGGTCACCATACGGCAGTTGGACTGCTCAAAGGTGTGAATCTCGGCCATGGCCGTCTCGTCACCCGCAATGCGCTCAAGATCTCCAGATTCTGGCCAAACGAAATCAAGCTCGTCATTCTCGTAGCTTGTATACTCCTGAGTGCTATCATCCGGGAAGATCGTATACTCCGCCCGCGTGATTGTGGGAGTATCGCCGTAGAAATGCTCATTTTGCTCTAGCACGATGCGCTGGTCGTGGCTCCATTCCACCATCTTAAACGGACCATTGGAGACGATGTTCTCAGCCTCGACCCAAGCATCACCGTGTTCCTCCACCGCAGATTTGGGTACGGGGCAATAGGTCCACGTACTTGCGAGCAGTGGGAAGAATGGCGTGGGTTCCTCCATCATGACGTGGAGCGTTAACTCATCCACCGCATGGACACCGAGTTCATTGAAGTCCATTGGGTTCTCTTCTGCATCAATCGCCAAGCCGTTCTTGATCGGATGCATGGCCGGACGATAGAGGCTCAGCGTCTCAGGATCAAGCACCCGCTTCCAGGAGTATTCGAAGTCGGCGGCTGTAATCGATTCGCCGTTGCTCCACTTCAAATTGTCACGTAGATGGAAGGTGAATTCCGTACCATCTTCGTTGATATCCCAACTCTCGGCACAGCGTGGTACAACCTCCCCCGTTATCATGTCTATCCCAGTGAGCCCATCGAATATGTTGAAGAAGATCCCGAGTTCGTCGTAGCCGCTACTTACACCTGGATCCATCGAATCTGGCTCAGACATGGACAAACGTATATGCTGCTCCTCGGCCAACTCAACGCCCTCAGGCGCAGGAACATGGACACCGGGGCTGCTCTCACCCGCTTCCTGGGCCACAATGGCCCGAGGAAACACATAGGCAAGGCCGGCGGCACCACCCACTGCCAATGTCCGCTGCATCAATGTGCGCCGACTCTGTCGATTCGAGAACGCTTCATGCAAGAGCTCGTCGAGTTCATTTCTGACATCCGGTTTCATTCCATGAACCTCCAGTGTCCACACGCTGTGAACGCTGCATACGAAAAGATGCAGCCCCTAGTGGCGGCATCACATCTTGATCATGGCTTCGTTGCCAATACGAGAATGGCCTATTATGTATCCGGATGACTGCATGGTGTCAATAGCTCACGCGGATAGGTTGGTGAATCGATTCCAGAAGAATCTTTGCAAGTAGAACAGTCTCTTCGCGTTATTGTTGGCGGACAACACCCAATCGAAACGACTATTCCGAGTCCGAGGAAAACTGGGTGAGATGGAGTTCAGCGTAGCGCCCACCTTGCGCCAGCAAGGTGCTATGAGTTCCGCGTTCCACGATCACACCAGCCTCAAGCACCAGGATTTCGTTCGCCATGCGAATGGTGCTCAATCTATGGGCGATGACGATGGCGGTGCGACCGACCAGAGCTTCGCTGATCGCCTGCTGCACTGCAACTTCACTGGTCGAATCGAGATGCGCCGTCGCCTCGTCCAGGATCAGAACCTGCGGTTCCGCCAGGAGCAATCGCGCAATTGCCAGACGTTGCCGTTCGCCACCAGAGAAGCGGTAACCTCGTTCACCGACGACGGTGTCCAATCCGTCCGGCAACGCTCCGATCAGTCCATCAAGTCGCACTCTCCGGAGGGCGTTCCACATGTCAGCGTCCGTAATCTCGGATCTCGCCATCGAGAGATTCATCCGCAACGTATCGTGGAACATGTAGCCGTCCTGCGTGACCACACCGACAGTCGCTCGCAGCGATGCGAGCGCGATCTCACGGACGTCGATTCCAGCGAGACGAACACTGCCGGATGTCACATCGTAAAGCCGGGACACAAGCTGCGAGATCGTCGTTTTACCCGCGCCGGACGAACCGACAATCGCCACCATCTGACCAGCCGGAACGGTAAACGAGATACCGTGCAGCACCTCATCGTTGCCGCTCCCGTTTAGTTCCACACCCTCAGCCAGCGAAGAAAGGGAGACCGAGGCCGCGGCAGGATAGGAGAACCGAACATCGTCGAAGGCGATATCCACTGGTCCATCCGGAATCGTCACCGGATGCGGCGATTCCTGAATCAATGGCTCCAAATCAAGCACCTCAAACACGCGATCGAAGCTGACCACCGCGCTCATGACATCGACCCGCGCACCAGCCAAGCCCGTCAATGGTTGGTAGAGCCGCGTCAGGAGCATCGCCATTGAGACAACAGCTCCTGGTTTGAGCCGCCCCTCCACCGCAAACCAGCCGCCGAGTCCGTAGACCAGTGCCAACGCCAACGACGACACCAGCGTCAGCCCGGTCATGAACGTCATCTGTGCCATTGAGGTCTTCACGCCGACCTGACGGACGATATTGGCACGTTCGGCAAACGCGTCGACTTCGCGCTCAGGATTCCCGAACAATTTGACGAGTGCGGCCCCGCCGGCATTGAATCGCTCTGTGGTTCGCGTCGAGAGATCGGCGTTGGCATCGGCACCCTGCCGTACCAGCCGCGCCAGAAATCCACCCATACGCTGGGCTGGCAAAAGGAAGAGTGGTAGAAGAAGCAGCGCTAAAATGGTGATCTGCCAGCTAATACTGAGCATGACCGCCAGCGCCAGGATTAGCGTAACCACGTTACTGACGATACCCGAAAGCGTGCTGGTGAAGGCGCGTTGCGCTCCCACCACATCCGTATTGATGCGGCTGACGATCGCGCCGGTTCGGGAACGGAGAAAGAACGCCACCGGTTGGCTCTGGATGTGACGATAAAGAGCAACGCGGAGATCGAAGATAACCGATTCGCCAATCCGTGAACTCAACCAGCGAGCCAGTAGTCCGATGGCCGCTTCCAACACAGCGATGGCGGCGATGAGCGAGGCCACCTGGATCACTCGCTGCTTCGACTGATGCTGAACGATCGCGTCCACGACTCGACCGGCGAGCAATGGTGTTGCCACGGCGAGCACCGCTACAACCACACTGACGATCAGGAATGCCACGATGAGCCAGGTGTATGGCCGGGCGAATCCGCCGATACGCGCAAGCGTTGCCCAAGTGATTTTGGTATCTTGCAGTTCAGCCCCGCGCACAGTGTTGTGCATGGCCTGCCGCATACCGATTTGGCGCATTCAGCGAGAACCTTTGCGTGGAGATTTGGGGCAGATCGCCCGGAGGCATTGTAGTACGGAATGGTTGGGAACAATGTCGTTTGAGTTGCTCATGGGAACATTTGGAGTCGGCACCGCCGCGATGCTGGCGATTATGGGCACCCGTCAGTGGAAAATGGGGTATCGGATTGCAGGCGGACTCAGCCTGGTAATCGCCATAGGTCTAGCTGCGATCCTGATTGCCTGGGTACTGAAGAGCATCATCTGAAATCGGGAGCGTTGTGGAACGCATCTCAGCAAGCACCTCATCCAACGTCAACGAATGTCCCCGCTCATATTGCTCCCGCCACTCGGCAGGGCTCAGCATCGACCGCGACCTGGCGAGGTGGCAATCGTGTTCTCCGGCTGATACCTCTGTCCGGCGTTGGTTCAGTGTGCTGATGACGTTCTCAATCGCACCCATAATCCAAACCGCCTGGTACGCATTGCCCGTATCAAGGGCGATCTCCACAAATTCCTCCAAACACCGCACAGCATCCACCTGATATCCACAGCGCATCCACCAATAGCATGCCTGCACAAGCTGTGATCGAGCAGCGTCTGATCGTCCCTGAATTAGGGAGAGACGCGCCAGCCCCAGATAGCTCTCGGCGATCGAGCCCATTGAGCCGGTATCGCGCGCGACTTCCAGTGCCTGGGCGAGGTTATCGTGGGCAGTCTGCAAGTCTCCTCGTTCGCGGGAAATCGTAGCCAGATTGAGATAGATCGCGGGAAGATCGCGGCGATCTCCGAGCTGGGCGTAAAGATCCCGAGCCTCCAGCACCATGATCTCGGCAGAATCCAGATCTCCACGGATGATGTGCTGAGCGCTTAGGCTGAGTTTGGCGATGGCGGTGAACCAGGTGATATCAAGTGCCTGGGCACGAGCCAAACCGTCATTCGTCAACTGGAATGCCAGGTCCCTGTCGCCGATATTCTCAGCAATGAACGCTCGGATGAGCGTAACACCACACATCTGGGCATGATCACCGATCGCCGAAGCTACCGAACGCGCTTCCTGAATCTTTGCCTCAGCCTGATCGTTATCACCCAGGTTGACCAGCACCACGCTCTGCCAGGAGAGAGAGGTTACAAGGTGCCGCAACTCGCTGAGTTCTCGAGCACCATACTCTCCCTCCTCCAGAACCGCACGCGCAGCAGCAGCATCGCCTTGTTGAACGAGGATGATCCCGAGCCCTATCAGCGCTCTGCCCCGTTCGGAAGTATTCTCTTGATTGCAGGCAGCATTCAGAAGCAGTTCCAGTTCGGCTCGACCCTCGCCGAGGTAACCTCGGAGGGCGCGGTACGCCGCGATAGCGCCACTCACCTCTAATGCCTCAGCCTGATGTCCATTGCTGATCAACCATGACAGATGCTCCTGAAGATTGCGGTACTCCTCATCAAACCGGTGCAAACCATCGACAGCGTTTGGCTGGATATACACATATTCTGCTTGCCGAACGAGAGGAAGGCACCAATGCTGATGGGCGACAAGCTGAAGAGAGGTGCGCTTCTCCAACCTATCGAGTTGCTCATTCCCGAACTCGCGCAGAATCTCCAGCATGCGGAAGCGCCGAGTCCCATCCTGTCCTATGTGCGAACTTATCATGCTGCCATGAACAAGCGCGTCTATTGCGTCCTCAACGCCTCGCTCCTCCAGGCCATCAACTTCACCGAGAATCGCAGTCGCCGTAGTCAGCGTGCATCCATTCGGGAAGATGGATACGGATCGGAACACACATTGCTCAGAAGCGGAAAGGAGATCATAGCTCCAGGCAATCGTATCCCGCATACCGCGATGCCGGTCTGGTGCGTCCCGATAACCCCCATCTAAAACCTGAAGTGGTTGGGTTAGCCGGTTCAATAGTTCCGGCAGTGAGAAGAGATGTATACGGGCAGCAGCCAGCTCTATTGCCAGCGGAATGCCCTGCAGGCGAGTCACGATGGCAGCGACAATTGCCGCATTCTCCGAAGTTAACTCCAGCGAGTGACCGACGGCACTTATCCGCGCGACAAACAATCTGATCGCATCCATATGTTGGAGGGATTCCAGATCCATGACCGAGGGCAACGCCATCGGTTCAATCGGGATGACGCGCTCGGCCGAGATATTAAGCACGCCCCGGCTTGTGATAATGATGCACAGATCAGGACATTCCTGGAGAAGCCAGGCAATACGGTTTGCGGCTTCAATCACCTGTTCCATATTGTCCAGCACCAGTAATGTGCGTCGTTCCTGCAACGATACAAGCAGAATCTCGTCGAGTTCGTTCTCTCCCCTGACAGGGATGCCGAGTCCGTCCGCTATGGCATGCATGACATAACGCGGATCGCGAACGAGAGATAGGTCGATAAAAACCAGGTTGTCACTCAGGTTGCTTGGGAGTGATCGCACAGCCTCGATGGCGGTTCGGGTCTTGCCTATGCCACCAGGCCCAACGAGCGTAATGAGACGATACGTGCCCGATGCCAACGTGGCGTGAATACGTTCGATCTCTTGTTCACGCCCAAAGAACGTGGTGGGCGGCAAGGGAAGGTTCCCCCGCATCCGAGTTGGTCGCGGGCTCGACTGATTCTCGGGTTGATGGCGTGATCGCAGGAGTTCAGCCCTTTGCTCAACCGTCAGCCCAAGCCCATCCGCCAACATGCGCACCGTCTCCAGTCGCGGTGCCGTACGGAGTCCACGTTCCAGATCGCTGATACCTCGCACGCTCAAACCGGTCCGCTCAGCGAGCTCTCCCTGCGTAAGGGTGGCTTCCTCTCGAAACTGACGCAGACGGATAGCGAATGGAGATCGTGACCGATGACCTGAACTCATTCATTCCCCGATCCCGGAAGGCGCTACACCGAGTATTTCTCCACCACTCGCCGATCAACAGGCAACTGAGGAATGGCCTCAAGGACAGCGTCTATCGATAGCGAGTGCCCGCGCTCATATTGTTCCTGCCACTCGGCAGGGCTCAGTATCGACCGAGACCTGGCAAGTCGGCACTCGTGTTCTCCGGCCGATACCTCGGTGCGGGCTTGTCCCTTTGCCGCCAGCACGCCATCGATGGCACCAATACACCAGGCGGCATGATCGGGTCGATCCATCTGCATAGCGATATCCGCGTAGACATCCAGGCAGGTAACAGCCTCGACAACATGCTGACACCGCTGGAACCAGACGATCGCCTCCAGGAGTTGATCACGAGCGCCAGGGGGATCGCCTTCGGCCAGCGACGCCCTGGCGAGACTGAGCAACCCACCGGCCATTCCCCGTAACGATCCGATTCTGCGAGAGATTGCCAGTGCCGATTCGAGCATCTCGCGCGTTCGATCGCTGTCTCCCCGTAAACGCGCGACTTCTGCCAGGCCACGATACACGCCCGGGAGATTGCCTTCATCACGGATATCGAGAAAGAGGCGATGAGCTTCGAGCATGCTCGCCTCGGCCACATCGAGATCACCAAGGCGAATGTGGTGATATCCCAATGAAAGCCTCCCCACAGCCTCCCAAAAGGCCAACCCATTCGCTTGTGCGGCGGCGACTCCCTCCCCGAGTAGATCGTAGGCGGTATCCCAGTCTCCTCGTTGCTCAGCAATGAATACCCGCGCCAGATCGACGATGCATTGCTGATCGGTCCAACCATGGGAAATAACAAGATCATCGGCCTCACGCACATGATGTTCGGCCATCTCCACACGACCGAGATAGACGTTATCCGCACTAAGGCACATGAGCGCGGAAAATAGCAGATCGACTTCGCCGAGGTCTCGAGCGAGCGCGGCCCCGGCAGACTCGAACTCTAGCGCTCTGGCGGTGTCATCGGCATGATGAAGGATGTTCCCCATCCCGATCAGCGCCCGCGCTCGCTCACGTGTCGGTGCCGTGTTGCGCTCATCGGCGAGAAGCACCTCCAGTTCCAGGCGAGCGTCATCAAGGAATCCGCGGAAGGCACGGTAGGATGCCAGGCAACCGGATATCTCCATCGCCGCAAAGACATCGTCCTGCGTCATCAACCAGCCGATATGGTCTCGCAAGTTCTGCCACTCGGAATCGAGGAGTTCCAACGTCTGCATGGTGCCAGGGCGGCCCGCCACGAACTCCGCCCGACGAGCCAGCGGTATACACCAGGCCGCATGAGCAGCGCGACGTACCTGCTCCTCCTGATCAACAGCGGCGAGTCTCTCAAGACCAAACTCGCGCACCGTCTGCAACATGGCGAAGCGCACCACACCATCGGCCTCAGACACAACCCGCACGAGGCTGCTATCCACAAGCGAGGACATGGCATCAATGATCTGGCCGGAATCGATATCTCCACTCCACGACAACACGTCGATCGCTGTTTGCTGCGTACAACCAACGGGGAAGATGGATAGATAGCGAAGGACTTCCTGCTCTCTGGACGCCAGCAGTTCGTAACTCCAGGCGATAGCATCCCGCATGGTGCGATGGCGAGGCGGCGCGTCATGCGCGCCAGCCGTCAATGCAGTCAGTTGCGAATCCAGCTGGCGTCGTAACTCGGATACTGGCCAGATGCGTGGCCGGGCCGCGGCAAGTTCGATAGCCAGAGGAATACCCTGGAGCGTATGCACGATATCAGCGACGGCTGCCGCGTTCTCATCCGTCAGGGTGAATCGTCCACCGGTGGCACTCGCCCGGGCAGCAAACAAGGTAACGGCGTCATTGTGTGTGATTGAGTCGATATCCACCGTCGCTGGCAGCGCAAATGGTTCGATTTCCAGGACATGCTCCGCGGCGATCCGAAGCACGACGCGACTTGTCGCCAGAACAGTGACGTTCGGGCAGGATGCCAACAGCCAGGCGATATCGGTTGCAGCTTCCGCCAAATGCTCAAGGTTATCCAACACGATGAGCAAAGGTCTATCCCACAGAACAGCTGGCAGGAGTTCACGGGGGCTGGTCTCGACGGAATCCAGCATACCCAGACAGGATGCGATCTCCCCGAGGACCTGCTCCGGTTTACGCACCGGTGACAGATCGATAACCACGACCTCCCGACCAAACTCCCCGACCAGCCGCTGGGCTGCTTCGAGCGCCAGTCTGGTCTTACCAACGCCGCCAGGTCCGGTGAGCGTTAGCAGCCGAACACCATCGGTACGCATCGTCGCCACAATGGCATCGATCTCCCGGGTTCGACCCACGAACGATGTCGGCTGGGACGGTACCCTGGTCATCCATTCCAGCGGTGAATCGGACAGACCGCGAGATGATGTACTGCGTGCAGCCACCAGGGCCGCCCTACCCTGCCTATCCAGCCCAAGTCCATCCGCCAGCATGCGGACCGTCTCGAGTCGCGGCGTGAGCCGTAATCCTCGTTCCAGGTCGCTGATACCTCGCAGGCTCAATCCGGTCCGCTCAGCGAGCTCCCCCTGCGTGAGGG
This sequence comes from Thermomicrobiales bacterium, assembly GCA_023957015.1. Taxonomy (GTDB): domain Bacteria; phylum Chloroflexota; class Chloroflexia; order Thermomicrobiales; family UBA6265; genus UBA6265. The sequence goes on from JAMLHR010000022.1 coordinate 16,327, forward strand.
CGGCTTCCTCCCGGAACTGCCGAAGACATATGCCAAATGGTGATAGTGATCGCTGGATCATTGCCGCCCTCCTTATTATGGAAGGAATCCTGCCGATTTCCTCTCTACCGTCTGTTCAGAGGGTATCACGATGATCCCCGAAATCACGCTCTGCGTGGTTAATGCGTGGTTTAGGTGTGGTTGTTGTGCATTCCGATCGCGTTCGCCGTTCGCCACTATGAATACAGGTTCAATGCGAACCGGAGCTATCCGGAGTATGAAGAGCAAGGAGACGAAAATGAACATGCGACGACACCTGATCACCCTCATGCTGATCTGTATGGTGGCGATACCATCTGTGGCGGCGGAAACCTCCACCACAACCACTGGCTGCGAACAACTGCTGAGTGAGCGCGTTCCGAACGAGATCGTCAAGCAGATGTGCGCCACAACGGATGAGGATCATGCTGGGATTCACATCGACCCAGGTAACCTGCAGTGACGATGGTTCCACAGTGGGAACGAGCGACGCACACTGCGCGGCCAACGCTAGCTCCAGCCACCAGATTCCAACAGAGATCCTGCGGCAGGTAGCCTACGCGGAGGCAGAACAAACCTGCTAGAGAGGAGGCCTTAAACGCCCACGACGCATCGGTTTCTGGTAGGAGTGATCGCGTTGAGGGCGTTCGAAGAGGGGGGACCGATGGTCTCCCCTCTTCACGTGCGTATGGATCGCACAGCTTGAGTTTCAGCCGGCGGAAATGGGAGACGAAGCTGGTTCCATTGGTGAAATCCTCCGTACCCGGCCCCGAGACAACATTGCTGGATGGTCTCCAGGAGCGGATTTCGGCGAAGATCGATTCCAGTGTCATGGCATGGCCGCGATCATACTGAACCCTGCCACCGCTCCAGTCCAAGGAGCGGCTGTAGTGATCCCACCAATTTGCTCATGCTCGCCCCGCATAAGTTCCTCCCGCACAATGCCGTGGTTATGCGCGACGCTGTCTGCCGCACCCACAAGCCAGGCCGCGCGCTCGGGTTCGCCAAGTGCCAGGGCAACATCGCCTAGATTATCCAGACACTGAACAAGGATGAAGGAATCCTCACACCGCTCATACCAATAGGTTGCTTCAAGGAGCAGAGTCAACGCTTCCGTCGGATTGCCAGCGAGCAGTTCAACATGGCTCAACAGAATGAGACTGCTAAATACCCCGCCAATCGAGCCGATCTCCCGGGAAGTGGCCAGGCGCGCTTTGCCATTTCTGCATCTCGATCGGCTCGCCTTTGCGGCTGGCGATAATCGCTCGCATGATCTGCACATTCGGCATCTCGCACAGGCTACGCAGTTCCTGATTGAGATGCTCGGCCCGAATCACCAGTTTCTCCGCCATATCCAACTCCGCCACGGCGTGAGTAGTAGAAGGCAAGTCGACGCGAGAACTGAGCCTCAAACCAGGTAAGTCCATAGTGCTGGGCCAACCGGTGAGCCTCCTGTACGCAACGGAACGCGGTTTCCCAATCTCCGCGCCGTTGCGCGATCGTGGCCTGTAATGCCGGCTCGTGGGCTGAGTGGGCTGGATTCCCCCCAGTTGTCGCGATCTCATGCGCCTCCTCGATAAGCGGAAGCGCCTCATCAATGCGACTGGCATAGACCAGGTTCACAGCCTGGAAATAGAGTGCCATCCACAGATAGCGAGCATCGTTGATCTGGCGTGCGGCCACCTCGCCAGCCCGCAAGGCCTCGATCGACCTCTGGGTGTTATCGGAGAGCAAATCAACGATGCCCATACCCACAAACGCCCTCGCCCGTTCGACCGAGGGTGCCTGGTTACGCGAATCGGCGAGCAAAGCACCGGTCTCGGTATGGGCCTCGTCGAAGTGACCACGCAGACCGCGGAAGGATGCGAGCGATCCGGAGATATCCAGTGCTTCAAGCATCTGATCGTGATCGATGAGCCAGGCGATGTGTTCGCGGAGGTTCTGGGATTCGGCATCGATCCGATTGAGCCAATACACGGCATCCGGTCGCAAATGAACGAACTCCGCTCGCTGGGCCAGGGGAAGACACCAATACGTATGGGCGCTGTGTCGCACCACGTCTTCCTCGCCCGCGGCCGCCAATTGTTCCAAACCGTATTCCCGCACGCTGTAGAGCATACGATAGCGAATCTGACCATCCAGGTCCTGGTGCGCTCGCAGCAAGCTACTATCCACCAACTCCTCGATCGCTTTGGTGATCGCATCGATATCACGACCACCATCCATCGCCAGGATATCGACGGCGGTGCGGAGACTGCATCCCACCGGGAAGATAGCGAGCCCGCGGAATACAGCCTGGTGCTCCGATGAGAGCAAATCGTAGCTCCAGGAGATCGTGTCTCGCATGGTGCGATGACGAGGGGGAGCATCGTGAACGGATCGTGTCAGCACGGGCAGTTGCGGATTGAGTTCGCTTGCCAACTCGGAAACGGGACTCAAACGAATGCGGGCGGCTGCCAACTCGATCGCCAGCGGCACTCCTTGCAGCCGGGAAACGATCTCGACGATCGCCGCGGCATTATCTCGATTCATCGCAAACACAGAGTCAGCAGCACTGGCTCTGGCGACGAAAAGGCGGACGGCATCGTTATCCATGAGATGATCGGTATCCAGCCCTGAAGGAAGTTCCAGTGGCTCGATCGCCAGGACATGCTCCGCGGCGATCCGTAACACCACGCGGCTCGTGGCGAGCACCTTCAGGCTCGGGCAGGCCTTCAGCAGCCAGGCGATTTCCGGTGAGGCATCGATCACATGCTCCATGTTGTCCAGCACCATCAGTAAGGTGCGATTCTTGAGTGCGATCGGAAGCGCGACCTTGAGATCATCTCTGGAATGCTGGGGCACACCCAGCCTGGTAGCTATTGCGGTAAGCACCATCCCGGGATCGTGCACTGGCGCCAGGTCAACGAACACCACGCCATCCGGAAAGCGATCGACCATCAGGGGAGCAACCTCGATGGCGGTACGGGTTTTGCCAACTCCGCCAGGACCGGTGAGTGTCACCAGGCGGACATCGTGGCGATCAATCAGGTGCGTAATCCTGTCAATCTCACCGGTACGACCGACAAAGAGCGTCGGCAACACCGGGAATCCTTCATCCTCACCGGGTTGCGCTTCGGACGCATGCGTGGTGTCGATCCTGGCGGCGATGAGCTCCGCTCTTTCGGCCTCATCCAGACCGAGAGCCTCGACAATCAATCGCACCGTCTCGATTCGCGGAGTGGATCGGGCACCACGCTCCAAATCGCTGATACCGCGCACACTCAACCCGGCGCGCTCGGCGAGTGCCTCCTGCGACAGGCCGGCCACTTCCGGCATTCTCTTCAGGACTATTCCGAACCGAGGGCTATGACGTTGATCCATCATTGCGCGCTCTGACCCCGCTGAATTCGTACTTGACATCAGGATATCACGCGTGTGTTTTGGTAGGTACGGTCCTGTCGATATCACTCTCACCAGGAACGTCAACGCTCAATGCGATGGTGGTGAGGGGAAAACTCAGGATTCCGAATCGGATCGAAGTTAACGAAGGGGATAGCGCGCTCATCCGTGTTTGACACATGGTGCGCCAACTCAATCGCGATCCTGGTCTTGCCCATGCCATCAACATGTCATGTCAAACCTGCCATTACTGCGTGGGTATTGCGTGGTCGCTGCTCACTACATCGGAGACTCATCGTCGGCACGATAGATACCAGCCACCCGCATTGCATATGCACCCAGGGTAAGGAACGGAAAGGAATCGATGATGGACTCACTCAAACGCACACTCTCAGTTCTCTTCATCGTACTGGCTGGTATGACCGCTTTCGGGGCTGTATCAGCAAACGTATCCAGCGATTGCAGTATCGAGGAGACCGTGGGATACCTCAATGCCGATCCCAACTGCGCTGATACCGATACCTGCGCGCTGGCATACCTGACGGATGAACGCATACCGCTCGAGTTCCGCAAGCAAGAATGCGTGGATTCGGAGTCATGCTCTTTGAGCTATCTGATTGACGAACGGATTCCACTGGAGTTCAGAAAGGACGCCTGTCGACCGAGCGCCTGATCCGGAGCCGGTCATCCACCGAGCGCTACACGGAACGAATTCCGAGCGAGCGCCCGATACAAACGACCAAATCGTCGATCGGCATGAGCACCCGATCTGATTAGGCGAGAACCCTGCCACGGTTACCCTCCAGGCAGGGTTCTTGCGTTTTCTCGCGAGATCATTACGACGGCGACAACGCGTCCAGGTCATCACCGGCTGTCTTGCGTACGCTCAGTGCGGCCGAGATCGCGATCGCCGCCACAATCAGCAGTAACGACAACACCGTGGAGATTTCTGGGATCACCGTGACATGATGACCGTTGTTAATGAATGGCAGCGTGTTGTGATGCAGCGCATGAATGACGAGTTTGACACCAATCAGTGCCAGGACGAAGGCGAGACCATAATTGAGGTAGATCAACCTCTCCAGCAATCCACCGAGCAGGAAATACAACTGCACCATGCCCATCAACGCCCAGGCGTTGGCGGTGAAGACGATGTACGGCTCGTTCGTGATACCGAAGATGGCGGGGATCGAATCGAAGGCGAAGAGCAGATCCGTGCTACCAATTGCCAGCATCACCAACGCTAACGGCGTAATCATGAAGATGCCGTTGCGCCGCACCCAGATGCGGGAATCCTCCCAGGTGTCTGTGACCGGTACCACGCGTCGCACACCGCGGATGAACGCATTCTCGCGGTACTCCTCATCCTCATGCTCCGCGCCGGATCCAAGCAGTTTCCAGGCGGTGATGACCAGGAAAATACCAAAGAGATAGAACACCCAGCTAAATTGCTCGATCAGCGCAGCCCCGAGGTAGATGAAGATGGCTCGCAGGACGATAGCAATGGCCACACCCGTGATCATCACGAATTGCTGCAAATGCCGCGGTACCGCGAATGCCCCCATGATCAGGATGAAGACAAAGAGGTTATCGATGGATAGCGCCCGCTCGGTGACATAGCCGGTGACATACTCCACCGCAAACGTGCGATCCCAAATCGCCAGAATGACACCAGCGAAGGCAAGCGCTGCCAGGATATAGATCACCGACCAGACCGCTGCGTTCTTAATGGAAGGCTGATGAGGATTGCGGCGCGCGTGCCAAACCTCGAAGCCGAGGATTCCTCCAAACATCAGAAAGGTGAGAATCCATTGCTCGAGTGAAACGGCTTCCATCATGTCTCCAACCGACCGACTTCAGCGTCAGTACGGCAACACTTACAACCACCCCAAGAAGCATACGGGGTGCTCTCCACCAACGCTATGCCGATTCGGCACTATCCCGATTGGATGTGGCCCGAAGTGACGCAACCGTCGCAATCGCCACCGTACCGAGGATGACACCCAGTGAAAGTAGTGTCGGGATTTCCGGAATCACGGTGACGTGATGACCACCATTGATGAAAGGCAGCTCATTGTGATGGAGCGCGTGCACAACCAACTTGAACCCGATCCATCCCAGAATGAACGCCAAACCGTAGCTGAGGTAGATGAGCCGATTAAGCAGACCACCCAACAGGAAGTAGAGTTGGCGCAAGCCGAGGAGTGCCCAGGCATTGGTGGCAAACACCAGGTAAGGCTCTGACGTGATGCCATAAATGGCGGGGATCGAATCCAGCGCGAAGAGAAGATCGGTGCTGCCGATCGCGATCATCACCAGCATCATCGGGGTGATAAACGTGCGGCCGTTGATCTTCACTATTAGCTTGTCTTCCACATAGTTCTCGGTCACCGGGAAGATACGACGAACGAAGCGGATGAAGGCATTCTCCCCCTGCTCGGTTTCGTTGCTGTGCTTGGTGAGGTTGTATCCGGTGTAGATAAGGTAGGCGCCGAAGATATAGAACACCCAGGAGAAGTTATTGATGAGCGCTGCGCCGAGCAAGATGAAGATTGTGCGGAAGACGAGCGCGATCACCACACCCACCAGCAGCACCTTTTGCTGGTAGATACGCGGAACCGCGAATCCGCTCATGATGATCAGGAAAACGAAGAGATTATCGACACTCAGTGCTTTCTCGGTGAGATAGCCGGTGAAGAACTCGATGCCGTGTTGCGCATCCCATACCACCCAGACACCTACACCAAAGAGGAGCGCCAGGATGATGTAGACGGCGGACCAGATGCCCGCTTCCCGTAGCGTGGGTTCGTGGGGTGTTTTAACGTGGGAGTAGAAATCGAAGAGAACCAGGCCGATCACGACCGCGAACGAGACGATCCAGACCCAAAGATCAACGTGCACTGACTAACCTCCAAAATGATTGGCACAAACTACCAAATCCGGAGGTCTCTTCCGCAATCACGCCGTTGGATTGCTGGACGCCGAGTCGACAAATCGACCGTATTGACGACGCCACATTGAGGGAATACTCCCCTCCAGGGGAGCCTGCGCAGTAAGGCCCACGCAGACACAAGTACTAATGCAGTGTAGCGCACGGCAAGCATTTGATGCACTTATGCCAAAATCCGGCAATTGTGCCCCTTGCCACAGCCTGAATATGCGGGGCGTACAATTGGAGCGTATCCATGCCCAAATTCACCGAATCACGCTACCATCATTGCCAGAGATGTCTTCTGTTCCGGAGGTTCCCACATGTGTGCCCATCGTGTCTCTGTAACCAGGCGAATTCCGCGCGCTGGTGTCGATCTCCTTCATGCTCAACCTGATATTGAGGTGCGGGAGTACGATCACGATCTCCCACCCTCGCGCGAGGAATGGTTCGATCTTCTGAACGGCGCAGATGGCGTGCTGAGCCTGCTTAGCGAGCACTATACCGGCAATGTGCTGGACCAATTCCCGAATATCAAAGTGCTCGCCAACTTCGGTGTCGGCTATGACAACATCGATGTCGCCGCTGCGACCGCACGCGGTGTTGCTGTCTGCAACACACCCGGTGTGCTCACCGCGGCAACCGCCGAGATCGCCTGGGCGCTGCTGATGGCCGCCGCCCGGCGTGTGGCCGAGGCGGTGGACTTCGTGAAGGCCGGACACTGGGAGACCTGGGGTCCGACATCGATGCTGGGACAACCCGTGGTGGGACAGACGATCGGTATCGTCGGTTACGGTCGTATCGGTCAATGTGTCGCCGCAATGGCACGCGGCTTCGATATGAAGGTGCTTGCCTGGGATCGCAGCCCTGAAACGAAGCCACAAGACGGGGTCGAGTTCGTCGATTTCGACACGTTGCTGGCGGAATCGGATTTCGTCAGTATTCACTGCCCGTACACGGCGGATACGCATCACCTCATCAATGACGCAGCGTTGGCGAAGATGAAATCGACCGCGATTCTGGTGAACACTGCCCGCGGTGGCGTGATTGATCAGGACGCGCTAATTTCGGCACTGGGTAACGGCACGATCTGGGCAGCCGGGCTCGATGTGACCACGCCGGAACCGCTGGCGCCAGATCATCCGCTCGTCACGATGCGTAACTGCGTGGTGCTTCCTCACATCGGCTCCGCCACGATTACCGCCCGCGATGCGATGAGCATGCTGGCGGCACGTAATCTGATCGCTGTCCTGCGGGGCGAGACACCGCCACATATCGTCAATCCGTCCGTCCTTGATCGTACCTCTCTCTAAGGAAGTATTCATGCCAGAACCAACAACCGCATCGATTCAGGCCGCCGTCGAGGCTCGCCGCGATGAGATCGTACAGATGCTGCTCCACCTCGTCGCGATCCCATCCGTGACAGGGAACGAGGGGGATGCCCAACGATTCGTGGCCGAGACCCTCCGTTCAGATGGTTTGGAGGTTCATAGCTTCCTCTCCAGTGAGGAGGAGATCGCACCGTACGTGACCCACGTCGGCGAGCAGCCGAGCTTCGATGATCGACCGAGCGTGGTTGGTACGCTCAAAGGCAGGGGCGAAAGCAAGAGCCTGATGATCGGCGGACACGTCGATACGGTACCGGTCGAGGATCGCGCCCGGTGGGAGTATCCACCCGAAGGTCAGCTTGTTGGCGATCGCATCTACGGACTCGGTGCCACCGATATGAAGGGCGGCGTGGTGGCGGCGATGATGGTGCCGCGCATCCTCCATGATCTCGGTGTGCACCTGGCTGGCGATCTCTTCATCAATTCGGTGACAGGCGAGGAAGATGGCGGTCTTGGGACGATGAGCACCATCCTCCAGGGCTACCATCCAGACGGCGTGGTCATTACCGAACCGACGTATCAACGCGTTGGCGTCGCCAGCGGCGGATCACTTGTTTTCCGGATCACGGTTACCGGCAAGGCCGCGCATGGCGGCAATCGTAACCAGGGCGTGAACGCCATCGAGAAGTTCATCCCCATCTTCCAGGATCTGCTGGCGTGGGAAGCGGAACGACAAGCGACGGTGCACCACCCTCTTTACGATCACTATGAGAACAAGTTCCCGATCAACGTCGGCAGCATTCGTGCCGGTGAATGGGCCAGCACGGTACCGGATAAGCTTACCGCCGAAGGCCGACTCGGATTCCTGCCGGGTGAGAGCATGGAATCGATGATGGAGCAGACGCACCAGCGCGTCGCCGCCGTCGCGGAGAAGGACGACTGGTTAAGCGAGCATCCACCGGTGGTCGAGTTCTTCAGTGGCCAGTTCGTGGCGGAGGAGATTCCGGTCGATCATCCGCTGACGCAGGCCGTCCTGGCGGCTCACAAAGATATCTCCGGCGAGGAGACCGAAGCGTGGGCGCTAACCGCCGGAACCGATGCGCGCCTCTGGATTCACTTCACCGAGTCCCCGGCCGTACTCTATGGCGCTGGTCTCCTCCACCTGGCGCACCAGAGCAACGAGTACAACGAGGTCGAGCCGCTGCTGGAATCGATCGCCGTACTGACACGTCTGGCAATCGACTGGTGCGGTATCGCAGATTCATAGATGGAGTTCGCCACGCATGGCACGTCTACTCGAACCAATTGATATCCGTGGACTTCACATTCCCAATCGCATCTGGGTGGCACCTATGTGCCAATACTCGTGCTTTAGCAACGATGGGATCGTAGACGACTGGCACCTGGTGCACCTGGGCGCGTTCGCGCAGGGTGGATTCGGACTGATCATCACCGAAGCATCCGCCGTGAACCCGGTCGGCCGGATTAGCCCGCAAGATGCCGGTATCTGGAACGACGATCAGCGCGACGCCTGGAAGCGGATCGTCGATTTCGTGCATACCCAGGGTGCCACCATCGGCATCCAGCTCGCACATGCAGGCCGTAAGGCAGGCACCTACTCTCCCTTCTCGACCGAAGGGAAGGGCGTGGTTCCGCATGAGATGGGTGGCTGGACACCGGTTGGGCCAACAACCGTGCCTTTCCCTGGTTACGCCAGTTCGCCGGAACCACTCGATGATGCCGGGATTAAGGCGATAATCGAGGACTTCCGCGCGGCAGCGATCCGAGCGCGCGATGCCGGATTCGATGTGCTCGAGATCCACGCCGCCCACGGCTACCTGCTCCATGAGTTCTACTCACCGATCACGAATACCCGCACCGACGATTGGGGCGGAGATTTCGCTGGTCGCACACGGCTAACCGTCGCTGTAGCTGAGGCAATCCGCGAGGTCTGGGACGGGCCCCTCTTCGTTCGCATCTCCGCCACGGATTGGGTGGAAGGTGGTTGGACGATCGAGGACAGCGTGCAACTCGCCAAGGTACTCAAGACACACGGCGTCGACCTGATCGACACCAGCTCGGGATCGAACATCCCAGTGGATATCCCGCTCGGACCTGGCTATCAGGTGCCGCTCGCGCAACGCATTCACGACGAGGTGGATATCGTCGTCGGCACAGTCGGTCTCATCACCGATCCCGAACAGGCCGAATCGATTCTGGTTCAGGATCAGGCGGATGCCATCTTGTTGGGTCGCGTGGCGTTACGTGAGCCACACTGGCCTCAACGGGCGGCAGTCGAACTCGGTATCGCAACGGATAACGCTCCCTATGCACCGCAGCATGTGCGCGGTGCCTGGCCGAAGCGAGAGGATGGATGAAGAAATGCTGACCTCGGACCAGCTCATAACGAAGACCAGAACCATCGGATCGCCGCGAATCAGTCCGGATGGCAAACACATCGTCTACATACTCGGCTACATCGAGGCCGAGTCGCCGCGATCCAGTCTATGGATGATGAACGCCGACGGTTCGGAGAATCGCCAGATCACGTTTCAGGCGGAGAAAGTCGGCTGGCCAGCCTGGTCACCCGATTCCGCGACGATCGCCTTTGTCGCGTCGTACGACGGCAAGCACCATCTGAGTACGCTGGCGCTGGATGGTGGCGAGGCGCGACCGCTTTCCGAGCATGTGGAGAGCCCCGCCGGACTCGCGTGGAGTCCTGATGGTCGCACGATCGCCTATACAATGCGCGTCAATCCCGATGCCAACGACGAAGACAGCGCCACGCCCCGGTTCGCGTCACTAGACGCCTCGATTACAAGCAGGATGGCAAGGGTTATCTCAACAACGCTCGCGATCAACTGTTTGTGGTCGATGTCGAATCCGGCACTACCCGCCAGCTTACCAGCGAGTACAAGGATCACGCGTTCCCGCAGTGGAGTCCGGATGGCGATCGCATCATCGTGACAGTCTCCGATCGCAATGGCATGCGTGACGTGATGCATATCATTCCGGTCGCCGGTGGCGATCCGAAGGAAATCGGCTGGCCGGAGGGAACGATCGGACTCTACTCCTGGAGTCCGGATGGGACTCAAATCCTCTTCACCGGCTATCCCACTAACTCGCCGCAACACGAGTTCTACCGGTACGTCGTCGCCGATGATGCGGTTGTACCCAGCACTGTTGGGCTCGACTTCGATCCTGAATCAGGCTATCCCACCGCCAGTTCACCCTCGTGGCCAATCTGGATCGATGACGACAAGGTCGTGGTTAATGCTGGCTTCCAGGGGATGACCAGTCTGTTCGGGCTGGATGTGACGGATGGTGTCGATGTCCAGATCACGATCTGGGAAGCAACGCACAGCGGTCTCAGCGTCGACGATGCTCATACCACCATCGTCCAGACGGCATCGAGTCCGGCGTATCCAAGTCGCCTGGTGAAGGTCGATCTGCATACGCACGAGGTGACGACGCTCCTTGATCCGAACAAGGATCTATTGCCGCTGGAGGAGCTGGCGAACGTCGAATACATCACCGTCGAGCGCGGTGATGATCGCATTGATGCCTGGGTGTACCTGCCCCCGAATCTCGATCTGGAGAAGCGCTATCCGGTGGTGTTGGATATCCATGGTGGACCGCACAATCGCCACGGCTTCACCTGGAATGCCATGGCTCATTTCCTGGCAAGCCACGGCTACATCGTTGTGGCACCGAATCCGCGCGGCTCCAGTTCCTACGGTCGCGAGTGGGCGGTGGCCGTCTGGGGTGATTGGGGTGGCGAGGACTGGCAGGATATCCTGGCGGTGCTCGATTTCGTACTGGATCGGGACTATGCGGACGCGCAACGTTGCGCTATTTTCGGCTATAGCTATGGTGGCTACATGGCCAGCTGGGCCGTCGGGCATACCGATCGCTTCAAGACGGCAATTGTCGGTGCTCCTGTCTACAACTTCGATTCCTTCGCGGGTACCAGTGATATCGGTCACTGCTGGACGGAGATCCAGTGGGGTGGGAATATCTTCGATCCGGCGCAGAAGTCGAAGATCATGGAGCAAAGTCCGAGCACGTATATCCACAACGCCAGTACACCGACGCTAATCCTGCAGGGCGAGGCGGACGATCGCTGCCCGGTTGGACAGGCGGAGGAGCTATTCGTGGCGCTGAGCAAGGTAGGTGTGGAGACGGAGTTGGTACGATACCCCGGCTGCTCACATCTGATGCGGGGCAGCGGTCCGGTACCGTACCGCATCGATTTCAACGAACGCGTGCTTGCGTGGTTGGATATGCACGTGTAACGCCGGGGTTCATCTCATCGGTACCGAGAAATGCCGAGAGGTGGTCACCTTGAAGGCGTAGGCCTGGACCGATCGAATGCCCGCAGGCATTCGTGAGTTGTCCGGGCATATGTCAACACCACGAAACCTCGGCCCCAGCCATCGCGAGGCGTGGCCCCGGGGTAAACCCGGAGCCTACGTCCAGGTCTATGTGTAGAAAAACTGCACGCTGGCGGTGCATGTCTCGGATGCGGTGACACGCACCCAGTGAGCGCTGAAGCCATCCGCAAACGAGTGATGCGTGTAACCATTCGGACCGGTCTCAAACGAACCGTAATGTACCCATTCCTGCGTGCCGGTGAAGTCGATCTCGACATCGAACGTGACCGGCTTGTCAGCAGTGTGGCTGAAATGGACAACCTTCTTGTCGAATCCCGTCATCAGGTAGGCATCGGATGGCACACCGGCTTCGGCGACATCGCGATACCAGGGTCCGCCCCAACCGGCAGGTTTACCGAAGTTCCAGAGATCGTCGGTCTTGCCAAACCAGAGGTTGGACTGCGGCTCACCCGCCCAGTTGTTCTCATCAAAGATCGGTGTCACCTGGTTGCCAGAGAGCACCAGCATCCCTCGCCAACTGCAGAAATCCGGGATCATGCGCAGGTGGGTTGAGATGGGACGGACGCCCCAGATCTTGCCCTCGTACGCCAACGGAGCGAGCTCGTAGAACATGAAGTGGGCATCCATCAGGAAGCGCTCGGTCTCGACTTCACGAATACGTGGCCATTCAGTCGTAAACATGTGATCGAAGGTGTGACTGGCTTTCGGCAGGCGATAGGTCGTCCAAATACCCCGCTCCAGCACCATCATCTTGGCCGAGGCACGATCCCAGCCGGTCGCGAAGACAGCACTGCTGAGGGGTCCATGCCGACCGGCAACCTCGACGTATGGATTGTGATCGATGATCTCCCAACTCCTGCCGTCGTACATCGCCAGGCGGCCATCCTGCTGGCTGGTGGAGAAATCGCGCTCGGCATAGGTGTTATTGGTGACGAAGATCTTGCCGTCATTAGCGTACCCGGCCTTGAAATGGGAGTAGGCATCTGGCGCAACCTCCAACTCCTCCAGTAGGTTGAAGAGCGTTGTGACCTCCAGCGTCTGCAGATCAACCTCCACCAGCAACCCCTCCATCGTTAGATAGAGGGCCTTGGTCTCCGGTTCCTCCTGATGCGGCATCACTGCTGCCAGGCGATGATCGACCAGTCCCTTGATCGTGCGGACCTCACCGTGCAGATCGACGATGTGTGGACCGATCAGCAACTGATGCGACTCCGCATGAATCATGCGATTGGCATAGGTTCCCACCACACTCTCGGCGTGCTTCTCGATGTTCATATCCTTATCGACCGAGAAGAGCCCGGTACCGCTCCCCGATGTGTGGGTGTGTGCCACATAGGAGACCATCCAGAGTTTGCCCGCCCACGGCATCAACGCACCGATACCCGTTTCACTGCGTCTGGGGGCAGCATCGGCGCTGACCGTGAGGTGCGGAAAGACACCGCTGACATTCGTGTGTGCCATCGTTTTCTCCAAGTACATATCTTCAAATCACCAGGAGTATCTCAACCCTTGAGACCAGACCGTGTGAGCGCTTGAATAAACTGCCGTTGCAGCAGGAGGAAGATAACCATTACCGGCACGATCGAGGAAACGGCGCCGGCCATCGCCAACGACGGGCTAATACCTCCGCCCTCATCCATATACCGCGTCAATCCAATCGGAATCGTGAATCGGGATTCTGTGGTGAGCATCACCAACGGTGTCTCATAGTCGTTCCAGCTCCAGACGAAGGCCAGGATCATAAGCGATGCGATAGCGGGTTTCGCCAACGGCATCACGATCTGCCAGTAACACTGGAGTTCGGACGCGCCATCGATCTTGGCTGCATCTGTCAGATCAAGCGGAATTCCCATGAAGAACTGCCGTAACAGGAAGGTACCGAACACGGTGAACATACCCGGCAGAATCAGCGCCCACAGCGTGTCATGGATACCGATCGCCTGATAGAGAATGAAGCGCGGCACCAGCAACATCTGATGCGGGATGATCATCGTTGCCAGGTAGAGGACGAAGATGACATTGCGCCCCTTGAACTCCATGCGGGCGAAGGCATAGGCCGCCAATGATGCGGTCAGCACCTCACCGAAGACGCGACTGCCAGCCACGAGCAGCGAGTTCCCCATAAATTTTGTGATCGGGTGCGGTCCGGTCCAAACACGCTCGAAACCGTAGGTACTGATTGGATCCGGCCACCAGCGGATGGGCAGACGGAAGACATCGATATCGCGCTTGAGCGACGAGATCGCCATCCAATAGAACGGCAGTACAAACAGCAACGCAATCAGCCAGAGCACGAGGAAGACGATCAGCCACCGAACCATGCGTTGCCGCTTGACGCTCTTCATCGATCTTCCGGAGGGTGTAATCGCAGATATCGACATGGCCTCCTCCTTATGAATCGTAGAAGACTGCGCGTCGTTGATAGACCCACAGCAACAGCATCAAGACCAACACGATCGCGAACATGATCCAGGAAAGCGCCGCCGCGTACCCGAAACGGTAATACTGAAAGGCGTTCTGATAGATGAAATAGGAAGCCACGGTCGTCGATGTTCCCGGACCACCGCGCGTCATCAGGTTGATCATGCCCCAGGACTGTGAGCTACCGATAAATCCGGTGATCAGCAAAAAGAACGTCGTCGGAGAGAGGAGAGGCACGGTGATGGAGCGGAACTTCTCGATCACACCGGCACCATCCAGATCGGAGGCTTCGTACAAATCCTCCGGCAATGTCTGCAAAGCGGCCAGGAAGATGATGGCGTTGTAACCAACCCCACCCCAGATCGCCATGATGATCAGTGCGGGCAAGGCCCAGTCAGATGACGCCAACCACAACGGTGGTCTATCCACACCAATCCAACGCAGAATGGCGTTGATCGGACCGTAGCGCGGGTGATAGAGCAGGATCCACGTCGCCGAAATCGCGACCGCATTAACGATGTAGGGAATGAAGAAGATCAGGCGGAGAATACCGCGACCCGGCGAGGGACCATTCAGTCCCACCGCCAGGAGCAAACCCAACACCACCGTCAGCGGGATACTCCCCAGCACATAGATGGCGGTAATCCTCATCGCTTTCCAGAACGTGGGATCGCTGAAACCATCACGGAAGTTCTCCAGCCCCACCCAGGTGATGCCCTTCATGCCCGAGATCACATCCCAATCGGCGAAGGACACCACCAGAGCGAAGATCAACGGCAGCAGCGTGAACGCGGCGAATCCCAGCAGATTCGGGGCAATGAAAAGATAGGGCGTCCAGGAGAATCGCTTGCGCGATTTCCGTGGCGGCTCCAGTTCCACCCAGTCCGGATGTGTACGCTGCTGACCGTCGATCATTCCCCTACCCTACCTCCGTGGGTTCGAACTACTGCGCCGCGGCGATGATGCCATCGGCACCTTCGGTGAGCTCGGAAATGAACTGATCCACGTCCAACTCGCCGATCAGGAGGCGATCCTCCAGACCACTCAACAGGGTGGAGATCTCCGCCGCGCCAGTGGTGATGGAATCGGTGTAGTAGCGGATATCGGGATCGAACGCCGCCGCCTCGAAGGCAGCCTTGTCGTAGAGTTCATCCGCGTTAGGACCAAGCATGCCATCCACAACCGTCGCCTGATCCAACGTCATCAGCGCCGGAATCTTGCCAGCTGGCAGCATGTAGACCGCACCATCGGTCAACCAGAACTTGATCAGTTCCCAGACTTCGTCCGGGTACTGGGTGCTGGCACCGCCGAGCATCCAGTTGTTGATGCCCTGGTTGTTGTACTGGCCATCCGCGAAGCTTGGGAGCGGCGCGAACGTGGTCACGAAGTCGTGCGGATACTGCTCCTTGTCATTGACGTAGCGCAGCGACCATGGCGAGTTCACCCACATCGCCACCTGCTCGGTGAGGAATGGTGTCTGCGCGTAGGCGCGCAGATTCTGGGCGATTACATCGGTCCAGGGGAAGGCGATGCCATCATCGACCATCTGGCGATGGCGACCGTAGTGCTCAGCAAACAGCGGATCGCCGAAGTTGGAGGCGCTGCCATCCTCGTTGTACCAGGCATTCTGGCCGATGGTGAGCGTGGCGGTGTTCATCGGCGCGTAGGTGCCGAAGGTCATGCCATCGGAGAGTTCTCCGGCGAGGCCGACATAGTCATCGAGCGTCCAGCCAGCGGTCGGGACGTCGATACCAGCGTCCTCGAAGATCTTCTGGTTGATGAACATGAACTGCATTTCCTGCGTGGTTGGCAGGGAATGGTACACGCCATCTTCGATGGTGAAGATACCGTCGGTCTCGGCAACCCAGGCAGAGATCTGCTCATCTCCGGCGATCTTCTCTGAGATATCCAACGCGGCACCAGCATTAATACGCTGCGCCAGGCGAGCCACCTGGTAGGTGAAGAAGGCATCGACTGTGGTGCTACCCTGCAGGGCAGTGTCCAGCTGGGTGTTGCCGGTATCGTCGTTGACGTAGCGGGTGTAGTTCACCTTGATACCAGAGGCTTCGGTGAAGGCATCGACCAGCGCCTGCGGACCGTTCTCGGCCGGCACACCACCCCAGACTTCCAGGGTGACGCCATCCTGCATCTTCAGCAGTGGTGCAGCGAAAGCTGTGGATTTGGCAGCACCAACCAGCGCTGCTCCTGCGATGCCGGTACCGACCAGACGTCGGCGAGTTGTCTTGAACGTTGTCATCGTTTTCCTCCAATACGTCGATTCATCGAACCAAACCTGATCGGGTATCCCTCACCTCCCTTCCCTGCCATAGGCCCGCACCTCCACCAGGCGAGCCGTCGCACCACCGTGAGTGCCGAGAATGGTCACTCTCAAGGCGGAGATCGTCACCGGGGTGAAGGTGTGCACGCGACGACGAAGCACGTTGTCCGTGACCTCAACCAATGTTGACCAGATACCGTCTTCGGTTTGGCCTTCGACGTTGTAACGTTGCGCAATCATGGGGAAGGCTCCCTCCCAGATCCAGCCACTCAGCTGTGAATCGAAGGTGAGGTGCAGGCAATCCACCTCCACCGGAGTGGGCCAGGTGATCGTCAGCGATTGCGGCAGTGAGCGTGCGGGATCGCTGATCCACATGTTGGTGGCAGTTTCGGGTCGGGTCACACCGGAGGCGATCTGCTCGGGTCCGAACGGCGTGCTCAGCGGATCGAGGGCGATCTCGAAGGTGCCATGAAGCCAGCGCCAGTATCCGAGTTCGGTGTCCCATTTGGCAGCCTGGGTTCCCGGTGGTTCGTGCGGTGTAAGCATCCATTCCGCTGGTCCCGCCGATGCGGCAACGATCACGATCGGTGCATCCGGCTGGCAAACAATGGGTGGATCAAACCTGATCCAATCCAGACTTTCGCCCGATGGGACGATCAACGTAGCGGTATAAAGCTCACCCTCACCGGCATTCATCGGTCCGCAGTCACGCAAATGAACTCCCTGACGGAGAATCACCTGAACCGACGCGGCCTGGCCGGAACGATTTCTCAAGCCCAGCTTGAGGCGATCAATCCGACCCGAGGAGACGACGATTGACTGTGCCAGAGGCACCTCGAATCCCATTGCCCTGGTAGCGTTATGATCGGCGTCGCCGAAGATCTGCGATTCCGCCAGACTCAACCCCGCCTGATCCCAGGCGGCGGCTCCGCTACTGGTCATGAGACCGAGCTCCAGCGAGCTTGCGCTGGTCGCACTGAACCGAACTCCCTCGGCCTGTACCAGATCGTTGGCATCGGTATTCCGCAATCGTGGGAGATATGCGCCCTGGCGGAGGAGCTGTTGTTGTATCTCGATAATGGCCTCGCTGGCGGCAGCTCGTGGTGTCAGGTCATGCGATAAGGCGATGTGAGCGGCGACGCCCGCCGCCTCACCCACCACCGACGTCGTCTTCATCACCCGGGTGGAACCGTGGGCAACGTGGGATTGGCTGATATTGCGTCCCGCATAGAACAGGTTGGCGACGGTGTTGCTATAGAGCGATCCCAGGGGTATGCCATAGACATCCGGCAATGGCGGCTGCGTGCATGGCTCGTCGCGGGAGTAAACGCCGTCCGGCGCATGCAAATCGATCGGCCAACCACCGAAGGCGACCTCGTCATCCGGCACGGTGTTGATTCCGCGAAGGATATCCGCCTCGGTCATGAAGTAGCCGCCAAGGAAGCGTCGACTCTCGCGCTTGCCAGGGGTATGGCCGATCCAATCCAACGACCAGGTGCGAGCGCGCTCGCGCACACCGGGAACGGTGCAATGATTCTTGATGTGATCCCAAACGCCCAGCACCGCAGACTGCAGCTCGTGGCGAATATTCTCATTGTTGTGAATCGTGTGCGTGGTGCCACCCCACTCCAGCCACCAATAGCCGGAATGAAACTCCTCGTGATTGCGATATGGCAACGACTCTTCATCCGGGAACTTGTGCGCCCACTCTGGTGCCACAAACGGCGCGTCAGCACCGGTATCACGCGCAGCGAACATGATGGTGGAGCCAAGGACGATCTCGTCCGCCACCTCTGGCGCCCACATCTCGTTGAACTCAGACTGTGCCTCGCGGCCATAGCGGAACTCGGCACCAGCGCGAAGGGCGACAAAACCGTCGCCGGTGGCATCGATCACCATGCGCGGTGTGTACTCGTACACCGCCTCAGTACCCTGCTGCACAGCCGTCAACCGTGTGATCCGAGTCTCATAGCCGCCATCGGTTGGCTCTGTCTCGACATCGATCACGCGGGTATTGAGGTGGAGAGTGAGATTCGACTCAGCCCGCACCATCTCCTCCAGCACCACATCCCACATCGGATAATGGCGACCGTTAATCTGGCGCAAACCGTAACTGCGGGAACGCACGGTGAGGAATGCTTCCTCGATCAGACCGGTCTCGCGAGCGTCTCGATGATAGCCGTGTTGCGACGCACCCACCGGATGCACGCGAATCTCGCTACTGCTATTGCCACCAAGCACCGGTCGCTCCTGGATGAGCACGACATTCGAGCCTAGCCGGGCGGCAGCAATCGCGGCGAAGGTGCCGGCCAGACCGCCACCCACAACCACCAGATCCGCGTGTTTGGTTATCAAATTCACCGTATCCATGGAGTTCCTGTCGTTGGCCTAACCCGCAACGGGTGCTGTGCTTTCCCGAACCTCGATCGTGACCGGAAGCTGCAACCGGTCTCCGGCAAACGATTTCTCGCCATCGAGCAGTCGCAGGAGACGATCGAACGCCCGCGTGCCCCACTCAACGCGATCCACCGCGACCGATGTCAGACGCGGACTCGTTGCCTCACAAACGGCGGAGTTATCGAATCCCACCACCGAGATGTCATCCGGCACGCGCAAACCGGCCTCGCGAATCGCGCTCATGCCCCCAACCGCCAATCGGTCGCTGGCGTAGATAATGGCCGTCGGGCGATCGCCCTCGCGCAAAATGTCCTGTGTCAGCCGGTATCCGGATGGCTCCAGGAAGGCCATATATCCGTCTTCGTGCGTGATCCTGGCGGAGTCCAACGGCAGTCCCACATCGTAGAGTCCTTCCAGGAATCCGGCCCGACGCTCGAACGAGGTGTACGTTTCAGACGGTCCGTTGACGAATGCGATACGTTGATGTCCCAACTCGGCCAGGTGCTGCACCATGAGATAGGTGCCACGCGCGACATCGCCAGCCACACTGGAGAGCTGCGAACCCGGTACGTGACCGCCAACAAGTACGGTGGGAACCTCCCGCTGTAACACCTTCTGAATCACCTCCGCGGAGACCACACCACCCACCAGCAATAGCCCATTCAGACCACCAAGGATGTCTACCTCGCCCGAATCCAGCAGGTAGCTGGACCGGTGAAACGTGTAAACCGTCACACCTGCGGCAAGTGCCGCCGATTCAACTCCGCCCAGGATCTCCTGCAGCATCGTGAACTCCGACGGACGCGACGTCTGCACGAGATGACTGTTGGTAAGACCAATCACCCTCCGTCCGGACTCATCCCGCACCCGCTCGCGGTCAAGATCAGCGACCGCCTGCTGCACCTGTTTGCGCGTTCGAGCGCTGACAAGCGTGCTCCCGGCGATCGCCCGGGAGACCGTAGCGACGGAAACACCTGATCTCGCGGCGATTTCCCGCTGCGAGATCCCTTCCGGGACATACATCGGCTCAAGGTCAGACATGGCATGATCCTCGTATCCTGTACACAGTCGATACTATTCCTACGATGTGCAAAATGCAACACATCTTCCCATATTGTTACATTTTGTTTCATTTTCAGCACGTGATCGCGTTCGGCAGAGGTATCAATCGACCTCTGCGCCCGAAGAGTTGATATGGCATCGGTATATGGACTTGGGGACGGACGAGTGCTATCGTTCGGCGAGGTATTGCCATAACGCCGCCAGGAGCCTTGCATTGAGTCTGCTATCCGCCATCATTACGCTGCTCCTGGTGATGGATCCGCTGGGGAATGTGCCGCTGTTCATTGCCGCACTCAAGGGTGTGCCGCCGGAGCGCGTGCGCCGCGTGATCGTGCGCGAACTGCTGATCGCGCTCCTGATTCTGATCATCTTCCTGTTTGCCGGGCGGGCGCTACTGACGGTGATGAATATCAGCGATGAGGCGCTCAATGTCGGTGGTGGCATGATCCTGCTGCTGATCGCGATTCAGATGATCTTTCCGGTCGATGAACACGCTGGCAAGACGGTACCGCAGGACGAACCGTTCATCGTGCCGCTGGCGGTGCCGTACACGGTTGGACCAAGCGTACTGGCGGCGGCGATGTTGTTGATGAGTCAAGACCCGCAGTTGTGGTATCGCTGGCTGGCGGCCGCGGTGATCGCCTGGGCGATCACCGCTATCCTTCTCTTCTACTCCGCCAATGTCGCCTCCTGGATCGGAGAGAAGGGCGTGGTCGCGATGGAGCGCCTGATGGGGATGATCCTGGTCTTCCTGGCGGTGCAGATGCTGATGACAGGCATCCGCGATTTCTTCATGATGTAGGTTTCCGTAGCCTCGACCTCCCGCCGGTCATGTCAGACCGGGGTTCCAGACATACACATCACCGCTTTGACCACCGTGGCTTTGTCGGCGATGCTCTCGTCCATGGCGCGCTGGATATCATCGAACTCGTACTCGTGGGTGACGATACCCTTGAGATTGACGCGACCATCGGCCACAGCCTGAATCGCGATCGGATAGTTGTGGCGATAGCGGAACACGGTCTGGAAGCGTAGTTCCTTGTTGATCGCCACCGCCATCGGGAACGTAACCATACCAGTCTTGCTATAGCCGACCAGCACGATCGTGCCACCCTTGCGGGTGGCATTGATCGCCTGACTGGCGGCGATATCGGTACCAGAGGTCTCGATGACGAGATCGACGCCGCGACCATTCGTTTGCCGCAACACTTCCTCGACCACATCCAATTCAGCACCGTTGATCGCGGCCGTCGCCCCAAGCTCGGCGGCCTTGTGCAGGCGGGCACCCATGACATCGACCATGAAGACCTGGCTGACACCCATCGCCCGTAGCGCCATCATGCTGACCAGACCGATACAGCCGCAGCCGAACACCAGCGCCGACTGGCCGATCTTGGCCTCACCGAGCGTCGCGGCGTGGAACCCAACTGCGAGCGGCTCGATCAACGCCCCCTCCATAGAACTGACCGAATCCGGCAGTTTGAAACAGAGGTGCGCCGGATGAGTGACGTATTCCTGGAAGGTGCCATCGATCGGTGGTGTCGCGAAGAACTCGACATCCGGACAGAGGTTGTACTGACCGCTGCGGCAGAACTCACATTCGCCACAGGTGATATTTGGCTCCAGGGCAACACGATCCCCGACCGCGAGCGAGGTCACCTGATCACCCAATCCAATGACGGTGCCAGCCACTTCGTGACCGAGCACGAACGGCGGTTCCACCACGAAATCGCCGATGCGTCCTGACTCGAAGTAATGCAGGTCGCTGCCGCAGATACCGACATTCTCGACCTTGATCAGGACATACTTTGGACCGGGAATCGGCTGTGGTCGATCCTCGAACTGCATCTGACCGATACCCGTCATCACCGCGGTTTTCATGAATATGTCTCCCGTATGGCGTTGATAATGTGGCGTCTCGAAGGAATTCCGCCTTCGGCGGGGCGGCCACCCTGCCTGCCCGGACCACTCACGGTCGCGATATCGAATGGCCAATCATCCGCCGCAATGCGACCGATCGGTCCGGGCCTACGATTGCGTTCCAGCGTTGGCCTGTTTGGCCTGCATCAGGGCATCATAGAACGCCTGCGGTGGCTGGCCGCCGCTGACGGCGAACTTACCATCAACGATCGTAAATGGAACACTACTGACCCCAGCCTGCTGCACCTGCCGGATCGATCCCAGCACCGCATCTCGCTCGCGATGGTTGCGGAGCGGTTGCTCGATCGCGTTTGTCTCCGCCTCGCCCAGAACCTCCTTCGCGATCCCCAGTAAGACATCGACATCGCCGACGTTCCTCCCCTGCTCGAAGTAGGCCGTCATGAGCGCATCCATCAGCGCTTCACGCTTGTCTTCCGGCGCCAACTCCATCAGTTCATGCGCGGGAACCGTATTCACGGCGACCTCAACGGCATTGAAGTTGAACGTGAGTCCGAACCCAGCACCAACGTCGGTCACACGCTGAAACATCTGCTCCATCATCTCCTCGCTCAGTCCTTTGCGCTTGACGAAACGATCGCGGAAGCTCTCGCCCTCCTCATCTGGCTGGATCGGATCGAGCAGGAATGGCAGGAATGTGATGGTTACGGCCTCACCGGTCTCGCTGGTGTAGCGATCGATGGCCGTGCGCAGGTTCTTCTTGCCGATTCGGCACCAGGGGCAAACAACATCGGAGACAATCTGGATATTCACAGTACTACTCATCTCTATTGCTCTGGCAAAGGCCATCTATATATCGCCACATGCACCTCCCGGTATTGTATACCCATGCTAGAGTGGTACCTGACCGATCAATACTGACGGGCTGACCCGTCAACCATAGAAAGGACTCAGAAATGAATCGCCGTAATTTCTGTTGTGCGGTTAGCGTGAGCTTCGTTGGATTGGCGAGCAATCTCTCGCTGGGTCTGGCCCAGAATGATCCGGAGCTCGATACTGGTCTTTTCCAGCACAAGGTGGAATCCCTCCCTAAGGCGGGAGAAGAGACGCTACAGGCAGTCCTGGTCGGGGAAGTTGCCGATGGATCGTTCGCTTGTATCGTTCACAACAATACCCAGGAGGATCGGGTCATCACGCAGGTTATTATTGATGGGAATGCTGTACTCGCTGAGGGAAACCCTTCGCCATTCGTGATCGCCGCCGGACAGTATGCGCTGGCAGTCTACTATGTTGGCGATGATGTACCAGATACCACGGTCCCGGAGGTTGAGTTCGATGCCGAAGACGCGCAAACATCGTCAGCCAATGATCTGTGGGGATATCGGGAAGCAACGATTACAGAACTCGAGATCGATGGTAATCGGGCGAAAGGTCGCTTCGAGAATACCTCTGATGATGATTTCTCAGGTAACGCTGAGATTGCGATTGTATTCCTCAATGATGACGGTGAGATTGTCGGATTCGTGAGTGAGTATGCCCAGACGCGCGATGTTGCCCGAGGAGAAACCGGAGACTTTGACCTGATGGTGCTATACGGTCAGAGTTCCGATCGATACCTGGCGGCAGCGCAAGGCAAGATCTACTGACGCCTCCAGAGAATAGCCAGCCACTTGATCGGCTACCATAGCTCGCGGATGCCAGTATACTAGTAGCTACCTTGTGTCTGCAGTGCGGACACTGTCAGGCGGTGCGTGGGAGAGCGCACCCGAGACCTCGGAGAGCCGACATGTTTCGATGTAAAGTCTGTGGCTGGATTCATGAGGGCGCGACGCCGCCGGATACGTGCCCGAGTTGTGGTGCGCCGGCTGACCGTTTCCGGGCCATGGATAGTGCCGAAGTTGGCATGACCGCAAATGAACTGGCTGCACTCGGTATCGTGGGCCAGGGGTTCGATACCGCGTTGATCGAAGATGGCCGCCGCCTGCGCCTGCTGGCGTTTATCGATGCGTCTTTCTTTAATCCGTTCACCATTCGTAGCGGCAAGCAGTATCCGCTCTACACCGGCGATGCCCAGTGGTTCAGCGACAATATCCCCTGCATGACCGCCTGCCCGAGCCACACCGACATCAGCCGCTATATCGCGCTGATCGCTGATGGCCGCTACAGCGATAGTTACGAACTCAACCGCGAGCACAATGTCTTCCCGGGTTGTCTGGGGCGTATGTGCGCCCGCCCATGCGAGGCTGCCTGCCGCCGCAAGGAAGTGGATGAACCGATCGGTATCTGCTACCTCAAGCGCGTTGCTGCGGATTATCGTGGCGAAACCCGCCGCGATTCCGCCGCCCCGAGCAACGGCCTCACCGTGGGTGTTGTCGGTGCCGGTGTCTCCGGTCTGACCACCGCCCGCCAGCTGGCGCGTCGCGGTTACGCGGTCGATGTCTACGAGCGTTTCCCGGTTCCGGGTGGTGTGATGTGGACCGGTGTGCCGGAATGGCGCCTGCCGCGCGATGTTATCGCGGAGGAAGTCGCCCAGATCACCGATCTCGGTGTGCGCATTCACTACAACATGGAAGTCGGCAAGGATATCCAACTGGCCGATATGATCGAGCAGTTCGACGTCGTCGTGCTGTGCGCTGGCTGTCAGACGGCTCAGGGTCTCGGTATCGAGGGCGAGGAGCTGGAGGGCGTGGTCAGCGGTCTCGACTTCCTGGCCGATGTCGCACTTGGTCAGGACGATGTCTGGGTTGG
The DNA here is from genome assembly GCA_023957015.1 of Thermomicrobiales bacterium. GTDB lineage: Bacteria > Chloroflexota > Chloroflexia > Thermomicrobiales > UBA6265 > UBA6265. The sequence continues at coordinate 41,161 of JAMLHR010000022.1, forward strand.
TCGCAACGTCGTCACCGTCGGTGGTGGTTTCACCTCGATGGACTGCGTCCGCACCGTGCTCCGCCTCGGTTCCGAATCCAGCATCATGACCTATCGTCGTACCGTTCACGAGATTCCGGTGGAAGAACTGGAGCTTGAGGAAGCCGAGATCGAAGGCGTCGATATCCAGTTCATGGTCACACCAACCCGCGTCATTGGCGATCGCAAGGGTCGTGTCAAGGCGCTGGAGTGCGTCAAGAACGAACTCGGTGAGCCGGATGCTTCCGGTCGCCGCCGACCAATGCCGGTACCGGGCAGCGAGTATCAGATCAAGTGCGATATGGTCATCGCCGCCATCGGTCAGAAGCAGGATAATCGCTTCCTCGGCGGGCTGTTCAAGAACGTCGACCGCCGCGGTGTGCCGCTGCTGGACGAGAATCTGAAGACCGAGCTGCCGAATGTGTGGGCGGCTGGCGACTATGTCATCAATCCGACCAACTTCATCTCCGCCATTGGCGAAGGCAAGCGTGTGGCTGAAGCGATCGACCGCGAGATGCGCGATGTCGAGCCGAAGGTCAAGGATATGGAGATCACACGCGTCCCCACCGAGTACGTCAGTAGCCCGAACGCGCTGCTCAGCGAGGGTGTGGCCGAGTGGAGCATGGCGGCGATGAGCCGTCGCCTGGTTTGGGGCGACGATTACACCAGCGTAGGTCGCCAGGACATGCCGATGTTGCCCGTGGCACAGCGCGGTATGGGTACCATGGATAACACGCTCGAATCCGAAATGGGCTTCACCAAGAGCATCGGATTTGAGGAAGCGAAGCGCTGTTTGCAGTGCCAGTTGAATATCTTCATTGATGGCAATCGCTGCATTCTCTGTAACAGCTGCGCCGATGTTTGTCCGCAC
>JAMLHR010000023.1 GCA_023957015.1 Thermomicrobiales bacterium
AGTGGTCAAAACCTACCTAATCTGCCTTCGGCAGTTGCGCTTCGCGCGGAGATTCTTCGGGCTCCGCCCTCTGAATGACAGGCTGCTTGAGATGGCCTCCGAAATAGTCCACCGGGTTTCTCGTCAATTCCCCTAAAACAGCAAATCTACCCCAATGCCCGGGTCAACTCATCCGAGTCAAACCGCGGCAAAGGACGAACACCGTCATCCGTGGATATCGTGACCTCTCCCAATACTTCCGTCAAGATACCTATGCGACTCATCTGCACATCGGCTTCTCGCAGGGCTGTCTCTCTACCGGGTCTTACCGCGACCAGTAACGCACCGGAACTGAGCAGACCCAGCGGATCGATACCGAAGTGATCGCAAATGGCCCGTGTTTCTGGACGGATGGGGATGGCCGCGCCGTCAATCTGTGCTCCCCGCTTTGATGCCGCCGCGATCTCGTGGATTGCCGTGGCGACACCTCCCTCCGTGGGATCGTGAAGCGCCGTGACCGCACCTGTCGCGAGCAGCGCCCGGGCGTCGCGGGAGACGGAGATACCCGGAGCACGCAACAAATCCTGTGCCCGTGTGATCACATCTGACCCCAGGGTGGATTCGAGCGCATTCCTGCACTCCTGCGCCAATAGGGCCGTACCTTCGATACCCGCGGATTGCGTCAGCCACAACTCATCGCCGATGCTGGCGTTGCCGGGAGTCAGCATGCCGTATGGGCCCACCGTTCCCAGCAGCGTGCCGATCAGGATGGGGCGGTCGATACCGAGTGTGATCTCGGTGTGGCCACCGATCAGCGAGATACCTTCGTTCGTGCAGGCCTCTTGTAGATCGCGGAACATATCCTCAACGAGCTCACGGGTCGTTGTCTTCTCTGGCAACAATCCAACGACCGTCATCCAGCGCGGCACACCACCCATGCAGGCGATGTCGTTGGCATTCACGGCCACCAGATAGCGCGCGGCATCGGCAGTCGCGAAGGTGATCGGATCGCTCTTAACCAGGAGTGTTTCATTGCCAACTGAGAGCGCAGCGGCATCGAAACCATAACTGGGATCCACCAGTACCGTCGGATTCGCAGGGGTGCGATAGGTGCGGAGCATGCGCTCAAGCAGATCACCGGGGAGTTTCCCGGGTGAGAGGTGTTCGGAATCAGGCATCGTCGCCGTCTTCGTCGGTCAGCACGGTGATCCGCAGTTCCGCCTCCGCGATCATCTTGCGGGCGGATTCCAGCAGTTCCGAGCCATCCTTGAACCTGCGGATCGAGTCGTCCAGGCTCAAATCGCCGCTTTCCAACTGGGTAACGATTTCGCGAATGCGCTCCAGCGCCGCCTCAAAGGTGAGATCAGGTTCCTGTGCCAATTGGTGCTCCTTATGGTTGAGGTTGGTAGGGGAACAGTTCGTTTGCCTCGATAAGGGCAGATCAACTGCCCTGCTACCGGTCAGCGGATGACGGGATGGTGGTGCCTACTGTGGCGAGGATACTGCCATCGGCGAGTGTCGCGCGAATCGGATCACCTACCATCGCATCGCCAATCGACCGAATCGGTGCCCCCGTGCTGTCATTGACCACGAAGGCATATCCGCGATTCAACACGGCCTGCGGATTGATCGATTCCATCAGTCCCTCCAGCGCGACGATCTCGCGTTGAGCGGCGGCCAACCGATGCTGCATTGCCAGCCGTGCTCGGTCTCTCATACCATCGAGTTCGCGATGAAGCGATTCCAGTCTCGCCTGCGGCGAGAGCCGGGTCAATTGCCGTTGGAGATCATCGAGTCGCTCCAACTTGCGATCCAGCATCCGTAGCATATCGGCTGCGAGCGCTCGCTTCGTTTCCACCAGAGCGGCATCGATCTGAACGAGATCAGGCGTCGCCAGTTCTGCTGCCATAGATGGCGTGCCGGCACTGACATCGGCGACGTAATCGGAGAGGGTGATATCGCTCTCGTGACCGATCGCGGCGATGATCGGTACCTTGCTGGCATAGATCGCTCGTACCACCCGCTCATCGTTGAACGCCCACAGATCCTCCATCGAGCCGCCACCACGTCCGATGATGATCACATCCGGTTGGGCCTCATTCTGGAGTCGCTGCAATGCGTTTACCAGCGCCATTGGCGCCAGATCGCCCTGAACGAGGCTTGGTGATAACACCAGTTGCGTAAGCGGATAGCGACGACTGACAACACGCTGGATATCGTGCCAGACAGCACCTTCCGCCGAGGTCACCACACCGATCACGCCCGGCAATGCGGGTAGGGACCGTTTGCGGGACTCATCGAAGAGTCCTTCGGCTTCGAGCCGCATCCGCAGTTCTTCCATCTGCATTTGCAGCAGGCCGGTCCCCTGGGGTTGCACCAGATCGACCTGAAGCTGAACCTCGCCGCGCGGAGCGTAGACCGTTACTGCGCCATGCGCGATCACCTGATCTCCCTCCCGCATTGGCAGGCGTTGGCGCTGCACAGCGTTTCGCCACATGACGCAACGGAACTGACTCTCAGCATCCTTCAGGGTGAAGTAGGCGTGACCAGAACGAGCAATGGTGAGATTGCTGATCTCACCATTGACCCACAGATTCTGAAATTCCGGTTGCCCCTCAACGACCTGCTTCAGCAGTGTCGCGAGTTGCCCGAGCGAGAGAATGGATTGCATTGGAGTGCATTCCTGCTGGTAGCAGGGCAGCTCGTCTGCCCTAAGAGACCCTGTTGCGGGGAAACGAGCTCCCCCTTCTATCGATGAGAGAGCTAGTCAAGCCGGGCGGAGTTGGAGATCCGCACCAACGGGGTGCCGTACTCGACCGCTTCCGCGTTCTCAACCAACACCTCAACCACCACGCCACCACGATCAGCGGTGATCTCGTTCATGATCTTCATCGCCTCAATGATGCCGATCACCTGGCCGGTCTCGACCTCGTCGCCAATCTGGACGAAGGCCGGTTCACCCGGTGCCGACGCGGAGTAGAAGGTACCGATCATCGGGCTGGTGACGATGTGACCTTCCTTCACCGGAGTCGCATCGTTGGCTGCTTCGCTTGTTGCGGAAATCGCTACGGCCTCGGCAACCGCCGGAGGTGCGTAGCCCGCGAACTGGGGCATCGATGCGGCCATCGAAACGGATGGTGTATTCGCGGCAATCGCCACCGCTTCAGACCGGAGTCGAATCTTGAATCCGTCGGTCTTCAGGTTGAGTTCACCGATGCCACCATCGTTCATCATCTCGATCAGTGATCGCACTGCTTCGACGATGTCTGGACTCTGCATCTCGTTCTCGTGATCAGACATGGCAGCTCTCCCCGAATTTCGGCCAACGCCGGTCTAGACGCGCTCGATGTACTCGCCGGTGCGGGTATCGATCTTGAGATTATCGCCCTCGCTAACAAAGAGGGGAACATTGACGGTCAAACCGGTCTCCATCACGGCTGGCTTGTTGCCGCCGGTGGCGGTATCGCCCTTGAAGCCGGGATCGGTCTGCACTACCTGCAGCACCACGCTGGTGGGCAGCTCGACATCAATCGGCTCACCATCGTAGGTGAGGAGATCGATGACATCGTTCTCTTTCATGTACGGCGCGGCTTCCTCCACCGTCTTGCGATCGAGCATGATCTGATCGAAGGAATCCGTGTCCATGAAGTTATAGTGATCACCTTCCACATACAGGAACTGCACATGCTGTCGCTCTAGTCGCACGGAGGTGAACTTGGTGCCGGCCATCGCGGTCATCTGGGTGTTGGCGCCGGTGCGCAAATCCTTGAGCGACATGCGGATATTGGCCGAACCGCGCGCCTGCTTGTTATGTGAGAAGTCCATGACTTTCACGAGTTTGCCATCGATATCAAGGGTAATACCCTTGCGAATATCGCCTGTATCAATCATTGGAGGTGGCTCCTTTGCACACTAAAGCACATTCTTCGGGGCGTTGGTCAAATTCATCACCCCATCTTCGGTAATCAGAACAACGTCTTCGATTCGCACACCGCCTTCGCCGGGAACATAGAGTCCCGGTTCCACGGTGACGACCATACCCGCGGTCAGCGTGTCCCTGGAGCGCGGGCTTGCCGAAGGTGCCTCGTGCACCCGCAGACCCAATCCGTGGCCCAGTGAGTGAACGAAGTACTGATCCGTGCCTTGCTCCCTGAAGACATCCCGTGCAATGGCATCGAACTCCACACCGGTCATACCGGGCTTGCCCGCACCGATGGCCGCATTGAACGCGGCCTGCACGTTGCGATACATGGTAACAAGTTCGGGCGATGGTTCGCCAAACCAGATGGTGCGAGTGAGATCGCCGGCATAACCCTTGTGCAGTGCACCCATATCGATGATGACGGGTTCTCCCTCCTGGAGAACGCGATCACCCGGTGCATGGTGTGGTTTGGCGGCGTTCGGACCGGAAGCGACGATGGTGGGGAAGCTCTCACCCTCGCTACCCGCGTTCTTGAGTTCCTCGGCGACGATATCGGCGAGTTCCTTCTCCGTCATCCCGGCTTTGGCGCGGGCCGCAGCCGCCTCGAACGCGACATCGGTCATATGCAATGCCGTCTTCAGCAGCTCGATCTCGTCGCTCGTCTTGCAGGCGCGCAAGGTATCGACGATGTTGCCGACAGCCATGAGTGTTACATCTTCGCTCAAATGTCCCGTCAGCTTGTTGTAGGCCGCGACGGTTGTGGTGGAGTCCTCGAACCCAAGGCTTCGCCAACCCTGCTCGTTCACCAGGTTGCTAACCGCCAGCGTCCAGTCGGTGCCCCAATCGACTACCGTCGTGTCCGCGTTGGCTTCAGCTTGCGCCCACGGTAGATTGGTCGATGGCGCGAACAGCCAAATGCCCTCTGTGCCTAGCACGGCGATTCCACCCGGCTCATCGATCGCGTGATCGTCGCCAGTGAAGTCGGTGAGATAGCGACGGTTGGTGCCGTTGGTAATGAGGATGGCATCGACGCCGACCTCAGCGGGAAGTGCGAACGCGCGTGTCGATCGTGCAGATGCCATGAACCTCAGACCTTTCCAGAATACGGCCACCAACAGTTGCTGACGGCGGGGAAATCCGGTAGCAGGGGGAGTTGATCTCCCCTCCATACGGAGTCAATTGGGCAGACGAGCTGCCCATCTACCGGTCACACACCGCGCGCCAGTTGCGTGCGGAACCACTCGAGCGCGAGGCGATACCCATCTTCGCCGAGTCCAACGATTTGGCCAGCAGCAACTGGTGCGATCACCGAGTGATGCCGGAACTCCTCGCGTTTGTGCACATTGCTGATGTGAACCTCGATCACCGGTGTGGCGATACCGGCAACAGCATCGCGCAAGGCGATGCTGTAATGTGTGAACGCGCCAGGATTGAAGATGATGCCATCGGCCTGACGACCGGTTGTCTGGATGGTATCGATCAGCACACCCTCGTGGTTGGATTGCACCGCCACCACCTCGAGCTCTGGACTGCCAGCCTTGCCGAGAGCGATGATATCGCCCTCGATATCGGCCAGGGTTCGGCTGCCGTAGATCTCCGGCTCGCGCGTACCCAGCATGTTAAGGTTGGGGCCGTTCAGAAGCAGAATGGTGCCATGTGCCATGTGTTATCCCACCGGTTGGTTGCTGTTGATAAGTGCGGCCACATAGGCCTTGACTTCAAATCTGGCATCGGAGCCGTCCGGTGTGAGTTGCCCATGGAAGACATACACCGGCTGCAAGTATTGCGCCTCTCCGGGAATACCTGAGGTAGTGTACGCCAGCGATAACCGCGTGTACACAACGCTACCGCCGATCTTGCTACCGGGTGCGAAGGTATCGGTGGGGAGCGATGCTTCCACCCAGGCGCGACGGGACTCCACATCGCTCCAGGCGACATCGGCGCCGCGAAGCTGATAGATCAGATGCTGTGAGATCTTCGCCCAGGCGTTGGTCGCCTCCAGTACCTGCGCGTTTGGTCCCATCGAGACCGTTACGATCGGCGTCGATGAGATCAACGGCGATGGCTGCACGGGCTGGAATCCGACGATCACTCTGGCGGGATCCTCGCTCCGGGTGAGAACGGTGCCATCTCCGACATCCGCCGGCAGCAATCCCATCGTCCGTAGCCACTCTCTCGCGGTGCCGATGGATTTCTCGTCGTTGGCCAGATCGCCATCGCCAGCCGCAGCTGAGGAGATGTACTGCACCCGTCCCTGAGTGACGTAGAGCTGTCCGGCGCGCGTCTGCAGCGAGTAGGTATTGCCACCGAGGTCGGAGACCTCGCCATCCAAACCGAGAATGCTCGCCAGCTCGATAACCTGATCGACGCTGTAGACCGGGAGCTCCATACGATACACCGCGGCCTCGTTCGGCACGCCGTCGAACGATCCCTCGAAGGTGCTGCTTAACTCAAATGTGTGACCTTGCTGATTCATGCTCGGCAGATCAGCGGCTGGCAATGCCGCACCGGTTTCGGTATCGGAACCGGTCGTCTGCGCTATCGCGCTTCGGACCGACAACGCTCCGACGCCCAAGAGGGCAGCGAACCCCCGCCTGGTGATTGTTGAACTCATGAATTCTTCCCTCCAGAGGTCCGGTGGTCTGTAATGCCAGAACCGAGGTCCATCGCGCTGTCTTCTCCCGCTTCGGTAGTAGGGGAGCACCCCTCATTACGCGAGACTGAGGGCAGACGAGCCGCCCTGCTACCAGACATCGGCGATAGTATCGACTCTATTTCTTGACCGGATCCTCACTGGTAATGCGGCGCAACTCGATGATCTGATCCCGGAACACCGCAGCCTTCTCGAACTCGTAGTTCTTCGATGCGGCCTTCATCTGTGACTCCAGATCCTTGATCATCCGCGCCAACTCGTCCTTCGGTAACTGGAAGATCACGCCTTCCTTCGTCTTGCCACCAGCGTCGTACTCGGCATGCTCTTCAGCTACTGCCCGCATACGATCGCTCAGATCGCGGATTTCCTTGACGATACCGCGCGGCTCGATGCCGTGCTCGGTGTTGTACGCAACCTGGATCTCGCGGCGACGATACGTCTCGTCGATAGCCGCCTTCATCGATTGCGTCACCGTATCCGCGTACATGATGACCAGCCCATCAACATGTCGCGCGGCGCGGCCAATCGTCTGGATCAGCGATCCCTCGGACCGGAGGAAACCCTCCTTGTCCGCATCCAGAATAGCAACAAGTGAGACTTCCGGCAGATCAAGCCCTTCGCGCAGAAGGTTGATGCCCACGACAACATCGTGCACACCGAGCCGCAAATCCCGCAGAATCTCGATGCGTTCGAACGTATCGATCTCGCTATGGAGATAGTGGGTGCGGATACCCATCTCCTTGAGATGATCGCTCAAATCCTCGGCCATGCGCTTGGTGAGTGTGGTGACCAGCGCCCGCTCTCCACGATCGATACGGGCGTTGAGCTCCGCCACCAGATCGTCGATCTGACCCTTGCTCGGTCGGACACTGATTTGGGGATCGAGGAGTCCCGTCGGACGGATCACCTGGCGCACGACTTTTTCGCTGTGCTCCATCTCATACGGACCCGGTGTTGCTGAGACGAAGACGGCCTGGTTAATCATGCCTTCGAACTCGGTGAAGGTAAGGGGGCGATTCTCTTTTGCACTCGGCAGACGGAAGCCATACTCCACCAGCACGTCCTTACGGCTGCGATCACCACCGAACATACCGCGTACTTGCGGCAAGGTGATGTGGCTCTCATCCACAAGCATGAGGAAGTCATCGGGGAAGTAGTCCAGCAGCGTGCTCGGCTGATCGCCGAACTGCCGCCGTGAGAGATGCATGCTGTAGTTCTCGATACCAGCGCAGTAGCCGGCTTCGGTCATCATCTCGATGTCATACATCGTACGTTGTCTGAGCCGCGCCGCTTCCAGAATCTTGCCGTTGGCATCCAGATCCTTCAGCCGTTGTTCAAGCTCATCCTGGATGTCCTTGATGGCGTGCTTCATCATGTCACCGGTGGTGACGAAGTGCTTGGCCGGGTAGATGGCGATATCGTCGCGCTCGGCCAGAATCTCGCCGGTCAGAGGTTCAACATCGACGATCCTGTCGATCTCATCACCGAAGAACTCGACGCGGACCGCGATCTCCTCGTACGCCGGATAGATTTCCAGCGTATCGCCACGCACGCGGAACGATCCACGGATCAACGTCATATCGTTACGGTCGTACTGGATATCGACCAATTGACGCAGCACCTTATCTCGCCGGACCTGCTGACCACGCATCAGGTGGATCATCGTCTTGGCGTACTCTTCCGGTGTACCAAGACCGAAGATGCAGGAAACCGAGGCAACGATCAACGTGTCTCGTCGCGTCAGCAGCGATCGCGTCGCCGCATGTCGCAGCTTGTCGATCTCCTCGTTGATATCGGCATCCTTCTCGATGAAGGTATCGGTGCGAGCGACGTAGGCTTCCGGCTGGTAATAGTCGTAGTAGGAGACGAAGTACTCGACCGCGTTGTTCGGGAAGAACTCCTTGAACTCGCTATAGAGCTGGGCGGCGAGCGTCTTGTTGTGGGCAAGAACGAGGGTAGGGCGATTGACCTGTTCGACGAGGTTGGCCATCGTAAAGGTCTTGCCGGAACCCGTCACTCCCAGGAGTGTCTGATAGCGTTCGCCGTCGTTCAGTCCGTCGACGAGCTGGGTGATAGCATCCGGCTGATCGCCGGTGGGTTGAAGATCGCTGACGATCTTGAAAGCTGGCATAGCGTCTCCATCCGTAAATCAGATCATATGTTCGATTATACGGCACGGGGTCAATTATCTGTATCGGACTCCGCCATAAATTCATCGTAGGTTTCATCGATCGAGTCATCGGTTACGGGTTCCGGCGGAAGTGATACGGAGTCGGCGATGCCCTGCGTTGGTTGCCAGATATCGGCATCCAGTTTGTAGATCGCGCGCTGTTCCTCGCTGGTCCCCATGATCTCATCGATGTGTCGGATGGCCCATCGTTGGCCGGAGAAGGGGAGGCGGATAGTCGCGTCCTGCCGATCGAACCAGGCAGCATCATGGAACTCCGGTGCGAGCCGTACTGGCGATTGCTGCTTCAATGTCACCGCGAAGACGGGGCTGAGCACCATCGCGTCGCGACCCTCATCGTAGAACTGGTTGATATAGTCCGCGGAATAGATGTCGTCGAGTTCCAGATCGATGGCCTCCTGCACCACCCGTTTCACCGTCTGGAGTGTCGTGTCTCCCATGCGAATCTGGCTGTGAAAGGCCTGCCAGGTACCGCCCATGCTCGTGCCGGTTTGCCGTTGCAGGAGCAGGAACTGGACACGCGCGTTCAGGCGGCGAAAGACGTAGACATCTACGATATCCGAAACGATTCTGGGCATGCTTACTGCTCCGTTAGACTAACGACGAGCGTCGAAATAGCGCTTGAGCGAATCGATGGGCGAGCGCGATCCAGCGGATTTGATCTCTGAGACATAGGCTTGGCCTCGCCAGTACTTCACCTCGGTCTTCGCACGTCCGTTGGGTCGGATCAGGCGCAGGATGCCCGGGAGCCAGATCACTAGAACGGCTGCAAGACACAGCAATACGGCAAGGAAATGCACAGCGGGATCCAACAGAATAGCCAGACCAACCAAGGCATACGCCAGGAACAGCGGCGACGCCACCAAGAGCGACCATACCTTCCGAACCTGGACTCTCCAGGTTGGTTCGATGGGTTGCGCCATCGCGCGTCGTCGCTGCTCGAAGTCGATCGGTTGTCTCGCCTTACTGGAGAGAATCTCATCGATCTCACGATCCAGTCGGGACTTTTGCTCCTTTGTCATAACGATCTGTTCCTGAGAAGTACCCGTATCTCGACGTCTCATGATACTGTACGTGCTGGCAACCGATGCATTCAGCCATTAGAGAGAACTATGCCCGCACTCGATTTCTTCCGCGTCAATATCATCGATGAACGCAGTACCCTCAGTCTGTTGGCACCTCCGCATGGACCGAAGATGCTCACCGCTGTGGTTGGACTCGACTTCGCCTCATCCCGCGATCTGTTGGAAGCCGCAGCCGGTATGGACGAAAGCTGGATTCGCGGTATTCAGGCTCAACTTGCCATGTTCGATGAGTTCAATGTGGATGAGTTGGATGCTGACTGGCGCGAGATCATTGAGCGACCGGATTCCGCCGTACATCCCGCGTTCCGGGTTATCGATCAAACCACACGTGAGCGTAGCCTGCTGCGCGGATCGTTGGGACTGATCGTCTTCAACCTCAAGGAACGACGCATCATTCAGGTACAAAACGAGTGGTCGGATCTGCAGCGACACGACACAGGTCGCTATCGAATCGATGGGGAGGAGCGCACCTTCAGTTACTCCCTGCCAGACACCTGGACCCTGGTGCCTTGATCCTCCCGGAAGTCCGTGACCCCCGGTTGATCACCACTAGACGCGGCGGAACGCTCACCGACGAAGATCATCGACTTCTGGCTTTGTGGGCAGCCGATTGCGCGGACCATGTTCTCCATCTCTTCGAGGACCAATGTCCCGATGATGTCCGCCCTCGCGAGGCGATCCGCCTTTGCCGCCTTTGGACACAGGGCGAGTGCTCCATGTCGGATGCTCGCAGTGCGGGTGGTCTGCTAATGCTGCCGCTCGTGGTCTCACAGGCGCGGCTCGCTTCGCTGCCTATGCTGCTGCTCAGGCCGCTTGCGTGCCTCACGTTGCCGCGCACGATCTCGGCGCGGCTTCCTATGCGATCAAGGCCGTTCGTTGTTCCGTCGCGCCAGGCGAGGCTATCGCCGCGGGCTCTCGAGAATGTCGTTGGCAGCGGGATCGACTCCCTGACGCGATTCGGGAGTTGGTCCTGGATGATCAGCGTCGCCGGAATGATATTTGCTGGTCGGTGTTTGACGACTGAGTTCGTTCGGGCGTCTACTCCGAACCCTCGGAGTTATGCTGCACCAAGACCTCAGATCATCCCGCGTTCCATGGCCAGTGTTACCGCCGCGGTACGATCGTTTACGTCCAGCTTGCGGAAGATGTGAATGAGGTGTGTCTTCACTGTCGCCTGGCTGACGTGGAGTGCAGCGGCGATCTCCTTATTGGAGTTGCCCTTCGCCACGAGCCGGAGCACGTCTGTCTCGCGACTACTCAGCTGCTCACCTTCCGGTTGGCGAACGGATCTCATCAATTGGGCTGCAACTGACGGCGTCAACCAGCTATCACCCACAGAGGTGGCCTCGATCGCCCTGATGAGATCGTCATGCGAGGTGTCCTTGAGCAGATACCCGTTCGCACCAGCTTCAATTGCGCGGAGGATATCGGCATCCGAGTCATACGTCGTCAGCACAAGGATGCCTACCTGATTCCCGTCCGACCTCAATCGCGTGATCAGCTCGGTACCATCTATCACCGGCATGCGCAGATCGAGCAGAATCACATCTGGACTCAGCGACCTGATAAGCGGCATCGCTTCCTGACCATTACTGGCCTCACCGATCACCTCGATACCATCGGTCTGGGCTAGCATGCCAGCAATACCCGCTCGAACAATCGGATGGTCGTCAATCAACATCACCTGGATCGTCATAGCGCACCTCCGGTTGGGAACGAGACGGTGACTGAGGTTCCTTCGCCCGGTAGTGACTCGAGGACGAACGTTCCGCCCGCTGATTCGATCCGCGCTCGCATGGTCGCCAGACCTATGTGATATCCATCGGCACCGGGCAGCAGATGGTCTGAATCGAAGCCAACGCCATTGTCGGAAATATCCAGCAGAACCTCGTCTTCCAACCAGGTCAGTGTGACAGTGACCTCGGTGGCGTTGGCGTGTCTGCGAACATTGCGAAGCGATTCCTGCAACGAGCGCACCAGAATCGTTTCTACGGCGCGATCCAGCGACGCGGTTGTTCCTTCCACCTGGAACTCGATCTGGTGGGATGAGAGGTTGCGTTCATCGTCAATGACGGCTGCCAATGCCTCGACAAGCGATCGTCCCTCCAGAATATCGGGCTGCATTGTCGCCAGCATCGCACGCGAGTCTTTCAGACCCTGATTTGCCGCCTCGAGGGAAACGACCACGTGTCGCCGTGCCATCTCGCGATCCAGGTCCTCCAGCAGAATCGCCGCCCGGAGATTGGTGATCACGCTCGTGAACTCCTGAGCGATGGTGTCATGGATCTCACCGGCAACACGATGACGCTCTTGCTCGATACCAGCCTCGCGCTCGCGTTCGGCAAGCGAAGCCTGTGCCTCCTGCAACTGTCTCAGTAATTGCTTGTTTCGTTCGGACTCCAGTTGAAATGACTCTATGTATTTCGCCATCAGTCCAGAGAATCCGGTGATCACTATGAGCAGCAGTACCCCTGCAACGACGCTGCCACGAGAATCGGTGAACAGATGGAGTGTGCCAAATGCGACCTGGGTGCAGACGGTGACGATCAGGGCATAGACAATGGCCGGAGCGGTGTAGAGATACGCGAATCCGAGCCAGTACACCGCGAAGAGCAGCATGCTGGTGGTATCCCAGAGGAGGATGGCGACACAGATCGCAATGAGGTTGCCAGCGAGATACACAACTGCGTGCAGATCGGACGTGATGGCGTTCCATTTGCCAAAGAACCAGAACCAGCCGACCAGAAATCCGATGGCACCAATCACGCCTGCCCGTTCCAGGACAGTGAGGCCCGAAACGAAGAGACTGGCGATCATCAATCCCGCCGCTATCACCGCAAAGATGACCAGGAATCGGTTGTACCAGACGCGGTATATCTCTTCCTCTTGCGCTGAAGCATCGGTGATGCCACAGCGTGTGAGACGGCGGGGGGTGAGCACTACTCCCATCGGAAGATCCGGGAGGAGATGACCATGCAAACAGCTCCAATCCCAACCAGGTAGACCAGATTCCACGGATTCAGTGACTCGCCCCACCAGGCAGCTTTGATCATGTTCGTCACCTGGGTCATTGGCAGCCATTCCGTCCACTTGCGGAGGGTGTCGCTGAATATCTCTCTCGGCATCGCGGCACCCGCCAGGAATATCTGCGGGAAGTAGACGATGTTGGCGACCACGCTGGCTGTCCTCGGCGTCTTGAAGTACGCTCCAATCAGGAACCCCAGGGATGCCATGCAGAGGAAGCTGATCAGGAGCACCAATACGAGCATCAGCGGTCGCTGCGGCGTCATCAGATCATAAACGAGCTTACCAGCGATGAAGAGGATGATGAATCCGAGTGCAGTCAGCGTCAGGTAAATCAGGGTCTGGGCACCGATGATTGCCAGCGGATGGATAGGTGTTGCCCGCAATCGGCGGAAGATACCTTTGTGTCGGTATTCCGAGATGATGATTGGTATCGACATGATTGCGGTGGTACCGATGATCATGCCCATATAGCCGGGCACAGAGACATCGACGGACCCCATCCCGTCCATCCAGTCCTGTGGCTCGTTGCCAAAGACGCCTCCAAACACGAACAGCAGCATGAGCGGGAAGACCAGCGTGAAGAACATCGCTGCAGGCTCCCGCATGAAGAGCCGGAACTCGGTCTTGGCGAGGGTGAAGAAGCCTCTCATAACTATGCTTCCTCCATGGTGGAACCACCGGTGAGCGAGATGAACAGATCCTCCAGCGATGTGTGTTGAGTGCTGAGATCGACCGGATCGATGTCCATATCGCGCAGAGTCGCAGCGACCTCGGCCATCAGGAATCTGCCGCCCTCAACGGCGATGCGATCATTGTTCGTGGAGACGGTCCCGAGATGGGCGAGTGCGCCTGGATCAAATCCCGGTGAAGTAAAGGTGACGATGCGACGATCCGTATGTTGACGTGTGAGTTCTTCTGGCGTGCCCATCGCCTCGATCACACCTTGATTGATGAGGGCGATCCGATCCGCGAGGTACTCCGCCTCCTCCATGAAGTGCGTGACCAGTAGCACAGTGGCACCGCCGTCGCGAATCTGCTTCACCATCTCCCAGCTTTGGCGACGCGCGTTGGGATCAAGACCGGTTGTGAGCTCGTCCAATACCACCAGTTTGGGCTTGTTGAGGAGCGCAAGGCAGATAAAAAGTCGCTGTTTCTGACCGCCACTCAGTTTCTCGAAGCGTGCTCCAAGCTTGTGTTGCAGACCCCATTCCTCAGCGAGATCGTGCCAGTTGCGCGGATTTCTGTAGAAGCTGGAGTAGAGTTCCAGCGCCTCCTTGACGGTGATTGCGCCGGGTAGTTCGGCCTCCTGAAACTGCACACCGAGGATCTCGCGGAGTTTCCGCTCCTCCTTGGTAGGATCGAATCCCAACGTGTGCACTGTCCCTGTTGATGGTGGCACCATACCGCAGATCATATTGACCAGTGTGGTCTTGCCAGCGCCGTTGGGACCTATGACACCGAAGATCTCCCCGTCGTGAATATCGAGCGATACGTCGTCGACTGCGACCACATCACCATACTCTCGGCGAACATGTTCCAGTCGAACCGCTATGTTTTGTTCCATTGCCACTCCTTCGCCGTTACTGGTTATAGTCTGACTGGAGTGGCATCCCGCAAGAAACGTGCAGATGGTTGAAATCCGTATCAACCATCTGGTTGATACGGATTACGCGGGTGCAGATGCGATTGGTGGGGGAGGTTAGCGCTTGGCCTTGTCGTCTTTATTGCGACCGAGGCCGCCGAAGAACATACTCCGCACCATACCTCCGGTGGCGACGCGGGTATCATCCGAAGCCATCTCAGCGGAACGTGGTTGGACCTTCTCGGCCTGGGCGCGCAGTTCCTGCGTCTCCTTGAAGAACGCGCCGATGGCTTCCCGGGCTGTATCCTCATCCTCGCTGGCCAGATCATTGCGGAACTGCTGCAGCGTCGTAATCAGACTACCGATCCAGCGGTCGATCGACTGGCGATTCGTAAGCACGATATCCCGGTGCATTTCCGGACTACCCAGCGCCACTCGGGTCGAATCGCGGAAGCCGGAGCTCGCCAGCGTCTTCATATCGCGCCAGGCGGGATCGCTCATCGTCGTCTTGACGATTGACGAGGCGACGACGAAGGGGAGGTGGCTGATACCGGCGACGTAGCTGTCGTGCTCCTCTGGCTCCACGAAGAACGGTTCGCCGTTGGTGGCAGCTACGATGCCGAGGATCGTCTGCACGGCGAGTTCACTTGCGGTCGGAGAGGGGCAGATAATCCAGCTGGCTTCGTCGAAGAGATCTGCGGATGCGGCCTCCAAACTTGCCGTGCCGCCAGCCATCGGATGCGCGCCCACAAAGCTCACATGCGCCGGCAACACCTTCGCCCATTCCAGGACATCGGCTTTGGTGGAGCCCGTATCCGCGACGATGGCATTGAACTGCAGGTGGGGGGCGATGTCCTCAAATGCCTGCTTCATTGCCCCAACCGGTATCGCCAGAATGACGATATCGGCGCTGGAAACCGCATCTGGCAGGGCCCACGGGATATCGTCGACCGCCTTCATCTTCTTGGCGATCTGCTGATGTTCCATATCCGTGTCGAAGCCGACAATGCGCAAGGCGTTATCGTTTTGGGCACTCCAACGCTTTAGCGCAAGACCAAGCGATCCGCCGATAAGGCCGAGACCGACGATTGTGACGTTTTGCATACCTGAACTCCTATGGTTGGTACTCGATGACGTCGATCTCTCGAATCCAGCCCTCTTCGCCATCTTGTGTACGGAATCGCATCCATACCTGATCCGGATTCATGTCGTCCGCCGTAGGATCGGAAGTCTGTTCTTCGTCGCCCAGGAACATCAGTGGAGCACCATTTGGCACGGCAACAATGGGTTCGCCAGAGGAGATACCTGGGCCGGGACGTAGATTCACAGAGCGTCCCGCATCGGTCTGGAAGTCAGGGACAAACGCGTTGGGAGAAATCGATCCGTTGCTGTTCGTCTGATTATCTCCGCCGGAGGTGGGAGTCTCTTCACCTTCGGCGGGTGGCTCCGTGGCCACCGGTGGTTCAGTTGGGACGGGTGGTTGTGTTGGTACCGGTGTGGGTAGGACGATATCCCCCTGACCAACGAAGTCGGAGACAATTGGTTCCAGCCTGGCGAAGATGATCGTGAACGCTCCCACGCACAACATCAGCGTCAGCGCCATGGAAACGCCAATCATCAGTCCCGAGCGACGGGACCGCTGGCGCAGCCGTTGATTCAATCCGGAATCGGTCATTCATCCATCCGTGTCAATCGCGAGTGAACCATGCAGGAGTGTAAGTCAGAACGGTCCACATTTCCGTTAGTTATAGCATGCGCACCGGCTCGCTCCTTCGGTTCATTCGCTTTGCCAAATCCCGCCGTATCGTGGTATTCTCACGTTCGTGCTACGGGGCGTAGCGCAGTCCGGCAGCGCGCAGCGTTCGGGACGCTGAGGTCGGAGGTTCAAATCCTCTCGCCCCGACCACGAGGAAAGAGCAGGCATCATCGCCTGCTCTTTCGGTTTTTCATCATGACGGCTTTCGGTCCCGCAGATCACGGAAATACCGGCTCTCCGCCGGTGCAAACGCGGTCGCCTGTTCAACGAGGCGCTGGTACTGCATCATCAGGTCGGTCAACGTCTCCGTATCGTTCGCCTGCCGAGCCACCGAGATCTCTGCGCTGAGCTGATTCACGAGGCGTTGATGGCGTTCGCGCTTGAGGCGCGTGGCGGCCTGCTCGGTTTCCCGGACCACCTGTCCACCAAGAGCCTTCGGACGAGGACCGAGTGAATCCAGGATGTCCTGGGCGTGGTCTGCCAATGTCTCTGACAAACCCACCACTATCTGAATGCCCTGGAGCTCAGTAGTCTCCGGAGACTTGAGAACTCGCAGTATCTCCCGATTGAGGGGATTGGTGAACTCATCCGGCTCCAGTCTGTCCAGCACGGCATAGTTCAACTGGTGATGGAAGATCAGGAGACCGATGAGGTAATCCTCGGAGTTCAGTTTCCGTGGTCCGCGCGGTGCCGTTTCGGTTACTGCGGTGGAGCGGCGAGCCTCTGCCTTGAGGCTGCGTCGGGCCTCCGCGATAGCCGATTCCGGGAGATCCAACTTACGGGCAAGCTGACGCGCGTAGTGGTTCTCTCGGATCGGGTCGGGTAGTTGGCGCAGAAGTGGCAGCACTTGCTTGACCACTTCCGACTTCGCCCGTGGATCGTTGATATCCACATTCCTGGTGGTGATATCAATGATGAAATCCATGAATGGCAACGCTTGGGAGACGATACGTGGCCAGCTCTGTGGATCCTTGCGCACGAACTCGTCGGGATCCTTGCCTTCCGGTAACTGCACGATGCGGATATCGGACTTCAACCGTCGCTCGAACTGGAGCACGCGATTCGGCGAGAGGGTCGGCACCAGTTCAGCGTCCAGGTTGTCGGTCACCGTCTGGAGACCGCGCATGGTGGCCATCTGGCCCGCAGCATCGGAGTCCAGCGCCAAAATGATATCGGGATTGCCGCGCCGCAGGAGTCCCACCTGGGCTTCGGTCAGTGCCGTGCCCATGCTGGCAACCACATTCCTGTAGCCAGCTTCGTGGACGGCGATGGCATCCATATAGCCCTCGACGATCACCACCTGCCCCGACTCCCTTATCGCATCCTTTGCCAGATCGAAACCGTAAAGGAGATGGCTCTTATCGAAAATCTCGGTCTGGGCAGTGTTCAGGTACTTTGGTTGGGCATCGCCGAGTGCGCGACCACCGAACCCAACCGTATTGCCATCTCCATCGCGAATGGGAAACATGAGGCGATTACGGAAGCGGTCGTAATAGCCGCCACCGCCGTCGCGTTCGGTCGCGAGGCCTGCCTCGGCGGCAAGTTCCGCTGGTATGTTGCGGGACGCGAGGAAGTTCAGGAGCAGGTCCCAACTATCGGGCGCGAAACCAAGATTCCAGGTGCGCACCGATTCCTCGCTGACGTGACGGTCGGCGATGACTTCGCGGCCAGCTTCACCCTGGGAGGCGTTGAGCAGGATGTGGTTGTACCACATGGCTGCCATCTGATTGATCTCGATCAGGCGCTTGCGCTTCTCATCCTCGTCCGGAGGCCGCGGAGCGGAGGTGGTAACCTCCACACCAGCACGAGCACCGAGGTCTTTCAGCGCATCGCGAAAGTCCAACTTCTCCATCTCCATGTAGAAGTTGAAGATATCGCCGCTCTTTCCACAGCCGAAGCAGTGATAGCTCTGCGTGTTGGGGAAAACGATGAATGAAGGCGACTTCTCGTTGTGGAACGGGCAGAGTCCCTTGAAACTGTTGCCCGTCTTCTTCAGCGACGGCACATATTCATGGATCAGATCGGCGATATCCAGCCGATCACGGATTTCGGCGATCGGATCAGTCATCGATCCATCCGCTTTCTTCCTCTTCCATGGCTGCGATCATCTCCTCGTCGATATCACCAAAGAGTGAATCCCAGATATCGATCGCGAATCGATCGGTCATCGAAGCAACGTAATCCGCGACCCTGCGTTCAAGCGGTTCTCGATGAAGATTTGCAAGATACTGATCCGGCATGCCTTCCGGAAACTCCCCGAACCAGAAGAAGAGTGCGTTGACGATCTCCTGCTTGTGCTTCGTTTCTTCCAGCGCGTTGATCGGTTCATACACGCGCTTGTAGAGGAAGTCGCGCAGTACATCTGCAGCCTCCCGCACCTCGCTACTCATGGTGATATGCCCATCCGGGCTGATTACGTCCGAGTGAGCGATCACGTCGGCGACCAGTGTATTGATGCGTTGGCTATGACGCGTACCGAGCACCTTCTGTACCCGGGCGGGCACATCGCTGTCATCAAGGATCCCTGCCCGGATCGCATCATCGAGATCGTGATTCATATACGCGATACCGTCGGAGAGCTTCAGTACTTCGCCCTCAAGCGTCTCAGGATCGAGGGCGTGGCTGGCCATGATCGATGCGCGACCCTTGGAATGGCGAAGAATGCCGTTGCGCACGGGATCTGTCAGATTGAGACCCCGGCCATCGTTTTCCAGGTACTCCACCACTCGCAGGCTCTGCTCGTTGTGGCGGAATCCGGGAAACACCTCCGCCAGTGCCCGCTCTCCGGCGTGTCCAAACGGTGTGTGGCCGAGATCGTGACCCATACCAATGGCTTCGATCAAATCCTCGTTCAGTCGTAGCGCACGACCGATCGTGCGCGCGATCTGGGTGACTTCAAGCGTGTGGGTTAGACGCGTGCGGTAATGATCGCCCTGCGGTGCGATGAAGACTTGCGTCTTGTGCATCAGACGGCGAAAGCTCTTGGTGTGAATGATCCGATCACGATCACGCTGGAACTCGGTCCGCATCTCGCTGGGTTCGTCTGGATGTTGGCGCACAGCACCGGCGCTCCGTGTGGCGCGGGGAGCAAGCGTCTCGTCTTCCAGGTGTTCCAGTTGCTCGCGAATCGTCATCGTTTTGGTCCTCAGGAGATGATATCCATGTTCGCGAGGGAAGCCATCAGTCGCTTGGTGCCGTATTCCGCCTTCTTGAACTGAACGGTGACTTCCTTGTCATTATCGCGTCGTTCCAGCACCTCGGTCACGGTGCCTTCCCCGAACTTGGGATGGAAGACGATGTTGCCCTGCTTGATATCCGGAATGACGGGCATGACTTTCTTCGGTACTGGTGCATCTCCCCATGGTTGCTGCACGCGTGAGGTGAACGAACCTGGTTGCGCGGATTGATAATCGCGACCGCGTGAGGCCGTGCGATGCGCTTCTCGCGTGACCCGTCGCATCGATTCCGCCGGTATCGCTTCCACGAAGCGGCTGATCGTTCCGGCGCGATACTGGCCGTGAGTCATGCGACTCTGGGCGTAGGTGATATAGAGCAGCTTCTGTGCGCGGGTAATACCGACATAGAAGAGTCTCCGTTCCTCTTCCATCGCGGTGAGGTCGAATGCTTCTGCTTCGATCGCGCGATAGATCGGCAGGAGACCCTCCTCGGTACCGGCAATGAAGACTACCGGGTACTCGAGACCCTTGGCCGAGTGCAGCGTGATCAGCGTCACACTGCCGCTGCGATCATCGTCGATCGTATCGGCATCGGAAATGAGCGCCACCTGCTCGAGATAGGCGGGGAGGGCTTCCGCGCTCGGTACCAGATCGTAGCGCTCCAGATCGGTGCGAAGCTCCTGGACGTTGGCCCAACGCTGGAGGTCTTCTTCTGTGCCAGTCTCGAACATCTGGCGGACATCCATGACCTCAACGATCTGATCGAAGAGCTCGGCTAGCGTGAGTTCGTTGCGTTTCTCGCGCAGGATCTGGAATGCAGTTCCCAGCCGGGCTGCACCCTTGGCACCAGCACCGGTGAAATGGGGAAGTGGTCCGGTCTCCTTGTTCGCGACAGACGGAACCTGCGTCAGTAGTGCCTCCAGGAGCGGCCGACGTTCTTCCGTGGCCCACTTGAGGGCGATGTCATAGGCCGCGGGGCCGAATCCCTTACCAACCGGCAGGTTGTCGATCACGCGGAGCAGACTGACCGTATCGCTCGGGTTATAGAGCACCCGCAGCACAGCCATAATGTCGCGGACTTCGCGGCGCTCGTAGAAGCGCACACCACCGACGATCTGATAGCGGAACTCGCTGGTACGGAACGCTTCCTCCAACGCGCGGCTTTGGGCGGTGGTGCGATACATGACAGCGATCTGCTCTGGCAGCACCTTCCTGGCACTGACAATGCGACGAATCTCACTGACGATCCACTGGGCCTCATGCTGCTGATCGGCCAACTCGCGAAGCTGGATCATCTCGCCGTCCTCATTGGCGGTGGTCATCTTACGGTCGATACGATCCTTGTTGCCGCGAATCACGCGATCCGCAGCCTGAACGATACGACCCGTGGAGCGGTAGTTCTGCTCCAGGTGAATCTCGGTTGTGTTCGGGTAGTCGGCCTTGAAGTTGAGGATGTTGGTGATATCGGCCTGCCGCCAACCGTAGATCGATTGATCAGGATCGCCGACCACGAAGAGATTACCGTAGTACTCCGCCAGCGCGCTGACCATCACGTATTGCACCCGGTTGGTGTCCTGATACTCGTCCACCAGGATGTAGCGGAACTGGCGTTGATAGCGCGCCAATGTTGATGGATCCTGATCAAACAACCGAATCGGTAGACCGAGCAGGTCGTCGAAGTCGACGGCATTGGCCGCTCGCAGGAGCTTCTCGTACTCGGCGTAGACGCGAGCGACGATCTCATCGTCGTAGCTTTGCGCTTCGGCGGCCACGTCTGAGGATGTCTGCAGCACACTCTTCGCCGCCGAGATACGACTGAGCATGCGTCGCGGAGTGATTTGCTTCGGATCGAGGTTCGCGTTTTTGACGGCGGTCTTGGCGAGTTCCATCTGATCGCCATCATCGTAAATGACCCAGTTGGGTTGAAGTTGCAACTGCTCGGCCACTCGACCCGGGTTCTGACGCAGGATACGCACTCCGAGAGAGTGGAACGTGCCCATCACCAGGCCGTCCGTTGCATCCTCGCCGATGAGCTTCTCGATGCGCTCGCGCATCTCGCGGGCTGCCTTGTTCGTGAATGTGACCGCCAGAATCTCTGAGGGATGGACGTTGTGCTGCTGGATCAGCCAGGCGATACGATGCGTCAGCACTCGTGTTTTTCCCGATCCGGGTCCGGCTACAACCAGCACTGGACCATCCGTCGTGGTCACGGCGAGTTGCTGCTGTTCGTTCAATCCGGTAAGGAGATCGGTCGCCGTTTGGGACATTTTTACGGGGATTCCTGTCGTGTACTATCGGGGAAACGGTTATCGAAATACCGTGGTTGTCTGCACATCAGGATAGCATTCCGAGGCAGGCGATACATGGCGCGGCAGATGCCATTATATTGAAGCGGTCATGTGCACATGGTAGTATTTCCCTAACCGAACGACGTGGGATCAAGCGCGGGCCCACAGCCTGCGTTTTCTGTTGTTCGATGGAACTCAAGAGATTTCCCTTGGGGCCGTCCCACAGTCGGCTCCTTTTTGTTTGTCGCGTTATATAGGAGGTTCGCGAAGATGAAGAGCGATCTCTACACAGCAATCGCCCAAATTGCCGCCGAGCGGGGCATCCCGCGGGATGCGGTCCTGAACTCGGTGCAGTCCGCTCTAACTACTGTCTACAAGCGCAACACCGGTAGCGAAGAGGATGCCAGTGTCGAACTCGATCCGCAGACCGGCGAGATGCAGGTTGTGGTCAGCAAGACGGTTGTCGAGCAGGTAACGAACAAGGATCTCGAGATCTCTCTCGAAGATGCGAAGAAGTACACCTCTGGCCCGATTATCGGCGAGGTGATCAAGATCGTTAGCACACCGGAGAACTTCGGTCGTATCGCCGCTCAGACGGTGAAGCAGGTTGTGCACGGCAAGATTCGCGACTTCGAGCGCGAGACTGTCTACAAGGAGTATCACGACAAGCAGGGCGAGGTGCTCAGCGGTATCATTCAGCGCGCCGACAATCGCGCCGTGGTGATCGAGCTTGGCAAGGCGGAGGCTGTGATGCCAGCTCGCGAGCAGGTACCAACCGAGCGCTATCGCGCCGGTCAGCGTATCAAGGTGCTGCTGAAGGAAGTCAGCGAGAACCCACGTGGTCCACAGTTGATTGTCAGTCGTGCCGATGGTCTGTTGATCCGTCGCCTGTTTGAGCAGGAAGTGCCGGAGATTCAGAGCGGTGCCGTGGAGATCATGAGCATCGCCCGTGAACCTGGTCTGCGCTCGAAAGTTGCCGTGGCCGCTCGTCAGGATAAGGTCGATCCGGTCGGGTCCTGCGTCGGTGTCCGCGGTGTTCGTATCCAGAACATCGTCAACGAGCTCTACGGCGAGAAGATCGATGTGATCGAGTGGTCGCCGGATGTGGCCACATTCATCGCCAATGCCCTCAGCCCGGCCAAGCCAAGTAATGTCACTCTGGTTGAGGATGGCGACACGCGCACTGCGACGGTCATCGTCCCGAGCGATCAGATGTCCCTCGCCATCGGTAAGGAGGGCCAAAACGCCCGCCTGGCATTCAAGCTCACCGACTGGAAGATTGACATCAAGGGACCTGAGACGCTGCTCAAGAGCGAGGGCTTTTACAAGACTGCCAGCGAAGGTAGCGAGTTCGCTGCTGACTTCGGCTGGATGGGGCGTCAGCCACGTGCCGTCCAGGCCGATGGCACCGTCAATGTCAACGATGTTGTCTATGGGCCGCTGGACGACGAACTGATTCGGCGTCAGGTCGATGTGGATATCGTTGGTGGTGTGGTCGAGGTGTACTACGAGCGCGAACTACGTGCCCGCTTCGATCAGGCCAGTGGCGAGGCGTTGTCGCTTGACGACGAGTTTGTCGCGGACAATGCGAATGCATAACGGCGGGAGGTGAACGATATGCCAACCGCTGGAACAACGAAAAAGAACGCGAAGGCTCCCCGGCAGAAACACGTGCCACAACGCACGTGCGTGGTCTGCCGGGAGACCAATGCGAAACGCACACTGACCCGAATCGTGCGCACAGGTGAAACCTCGTTCGAGGTTGATCCTACGGGTCGCGCAAACGGAAGGGGAGCCTACCTTTGCAGTCAGCTCTCATGTTGGCAGAAAGCCGCAACCACGCCGATCCTGGCGAAGGCGTTGCGGGTCACGCCGGATGAGACGTCGATACAGAATCTACAGGAGTTCGCCGCCAACCTGCCGCAGAATGACGAGGCAGAGGCCGCGGCCGAAAGGAGCTAGCACATGACAGATACAGCAGCACGAGGCGCTCGTCGCGCAACCAGATCCCGCCGACCCGGCGGTAGTGGAGCTCGTACCGTTGCCGTCAAGCGTGCGGCTCCGATCGAGCGCGAGCCGGTTGAGTTGCCACCAGTCATGACGGTGGCCGATCTTGGCGAAGCGCTGGAGACCAATCCGGTTGAGGTGATCAAGGAGCTGATGAAGGAGGGCATTATGGCCAACCTGAATCAGCAAATTGACTACGCTACCGCATCCCGCGTTGCCGAGTCCCTTGGCTGGGAGACGCTGGAGGCGGAGACGGAAGCTACCCGAGCGGTCGCTGACTTTGAGACGCGACAGCTTGAGGGATACAACGATCCGGACGCCGTTGGCCGACCGCCGGTTATCACCATCATGGGGCACGTGGACCACGGTAAGACGCGACTACTTGATGCCATCCGCTCCACCAACGTCTATGAAGGTGAGGCTGGTGGTATCACCCAGCACATCGGTGCATATCAGGTCGAACGCCAGGGGCGCAAGCTTACCTTCCTGGATACGCCGGGTCACGAGGCGTTCACCGCTATGCGTGCTCGCGGTGCGCAGGCAACCGATATCGCCGTCCTTGTTGTCGCAGCGAATGACGGTGTGATGCCGACGACGCGGGAAGCGATCGCCCATATCAAGAGCGCCAATGTGCCGATGGTGGTGGCAGTCAACAAGATCGATCTCGAAGCCGCCAATCCTGAGCGCGTGAAGCAGCAACTCTCCGAGCTGGAAGTCATGCCGGAAGAGTGGGGCGGCGACGTTCCGTTCGTTGAAGTCTCCGCCAAGACCGGTCTTGGAATCGACGACCTGCTTGAGGTGCTCGTGCTCGTTGCCGACGTCAACGATCTCAAGGCTAATCCCTATAAGCCCGGTGAAGGCGTTGTGGTGGAAGCACGCGTCGATGGTGGTCGTGGTACGGTTGCCACCGTTCTCGTCCAGAACGGCACGCTCAGTCTTCGCGATGTGATCGTTGCAGGTACTACCTGGGGTCGCGTTAAGAACATGTTCGACGATCGCGGCAAGAAGTTGCGCAAGGCTGGTCCGAGCACACCGGTGGAGATCATGGGTCTCTCGGGTGTACCGGAGGCTGGCGATAGCTTCCTCTGCTTCGATGATGAGAAGACCGCACGCCAGCTCGCCGAGCAGCGCCAGGCGGAACAGCGCCTCTCGCATCTCAATGAGAATCGACCGCTTCGCCTCACCGATCTCTACGATCAGGTGCAGGAGGGCAAGACGGCCGAACTCCGCGTCATCATCAAGGCGGATGTCCAGGGCTCATTGGGTGCGATCACCGGTTCATTGCTCAAGCTTAATGAGGATACCGAAGAGGGTGTGACGCTTTCGATCGTACTCTCGGCCACCGGTATGATTTCGGAATCGGATATCTCGTTGGCGCAGACAACTGGTGCCATCGTTATTGGCTTCAATGTCCGTCCCGATGCCGCGGCGAAGCGATCGGCTGATAACGCCGGTGTGGATGTTCGCTTCTACACGATCATCTATGAGCTTCTGGACGATGTGAAGAAGGCCATGACTGGTATGCTCGCACCGATCTTCCAGGATGTGACCGATGGTTACGCCGAGGTGCGTGAGACCTTCAAGCTACCGAACAACGACGTTGTCGCTGGTCTCTATGTGCTTGATGGCAAGGTCACGCGTAACTCCCGAGCCCGCGTGCTTCGTAGTGGTGTGGTCCTGCACGAGGGTGGTATCAGCTCCCTCAAGCGCTTCAAGGATGATGTCCGCGAGGTACAGCAGGTACGGAGGTATGGGTCTCGATAGCTTCAACGACCTCCAGGTTGGTGACCGGAATCGAGTTCCTGCATCGTGAGGAAGTGCCGAACCTAAGGGTTCGGACCACAAACGAGGGAGGTACCGCGATGACGCGCCGGACCCAACAAGTTGGCGAGATGCTGCGTGAGGAGCTGGATGACATCATCCGGCGCGAAGTGAAGGATCCACGCATCGGATTCTTTAGCATCACGCGTGTCGATGTCCCCACCGATCTGCGCACTGCTCGCGTCTATGTGAGCGTGCTCGGCTCCGAAGAGGAGCGCGAGGGCACGCTCGAGGCGCTGCGGCAAGCATCGATGTTCATCCGCCATCACCTCAAGCCGCGCTTGCGCATGCGCCAGATCCCATCGCTGGAGTTTCGCGACGATCGTTCCATGGCATATGCTGCTGAGATCACCGAGGCACTGACCGAGGTTCGGGCCAGGGATGAGGAGATTCGGCGACGGACGGAAGCACTCGCTGCCGAACGGGACAAGGATGGATCGCAATGACATCCGAAGATCGATCCCGAGGTCGCCTCGGCGGCCTTCGACATGCTCAAGAACGCCTCCTGTGTGCTGTTGCCGACGCATCAGAATGTCGATGCCGATTCGCTATCGTCCATGCTCGCTCTCAAGATGGCCTTGGCACAGGCGGATATTCGCGCCGAAATACTGATCACCGATGGTGAGGTGCCGCACTCTCTGGAGTTTCTTCCCGGTGTTGATTCTTGCTCTACGGTGTGGACGACATGCCGGAGTACGATCTCATGGTGCTGGCCGATCACAGCGACCGCACTCGCGCCGGTAAGTTCTATCGCGATGACAAGAGTCGCACCGACGGGACGATTCCGATCATTAATATCGATCATCACGTCACCAACGATCGCTTTGGTGTCATCAACATCATTCAACCCGGAGCTGCATCGACAACGGAGATTCTCGCCGATCTGCTGGCAATATGGGGCACCGTGCTGACGCGCGATATCGCCCAGTGTTTGCTGGCGGGTATTTACGGTGACACACTGGGACTCCGCACCGAGAGCACCACGGCGCGGACTCTACGCACTTCAGCCGATCTGGTCGACAACGGTGGCAATCCGGTGCCGATCGTGAATGCACTCTTCCGTCTCAAGTCCAAGTCCTCCGTGATGCTGTGGCGTGCCGCGCTGCGGGGTGTTCAGTGGACCGGCGATCTCATCTGGACCGAACTCAAGCAAAGCACGTTCGATGAAGTAGGGGCCCAGCGTAGCGAAGCCGAAGGCATGGTTAACTTCCTGGTTGGCACCGAAGGATCACGCGCTGCCGCGATTCTCTACGAAACACCAACCGGTTGGCGTGTCTCGATGCGCTCCATGACTGAGGACGTCGATGTGGCTGTGATCGCTCGCATTGAGGTGGTGGACATCCCCGCGCCTCTGGCGTGCAGATCGAGGGCGATGCGTCCGCCAAGGAGAGCTTCCTCAACACCGTTGCGGAAATGATCCGTCCGGTCGAAGAAGTAACCGAACCAACGTATGTATCGGAGATCGTGCTGGACTGATGGCCAAGCGCGCAACCCGGGGCAAGTACCACGGCTTTGTCGTGGTCGAGAAGCCTGCTGGAGTGACCAGTCACGATGTCGTGGGGGCGGTGCGCCGGATGACCGGCGAGCGTCGAGTGGGGCACGCGGGCACGCTTGATCCCGCTGCGGTTGGTGTGCTTCCGATAGCCGTGGGGCTTGCGACACGCACGGTTGAGTACCTTTCCGAATCCAGCAAGAGCTATCTCGCCGAGGTCACGTTTGGCGTTGCCACCGACTCGCTGGATGGCGACGGCACCTTGACGGACGTAGCGGATGCCAGTCGCCTAACGGAGGCTGATGTTCGTGCTGCCCTCGCGGCATTTCGCGGCGATATTCTGCAGGTACCGCCAATGCATTCCGCCATCAAGATCGATGGTCGACCGCTTTATGAGCGAGCCAGGCAGGGCGAGCACATCGAGCTCGATGCTCGCAACGTTACGATCCACGAACTTGAACTCACGTCCTGGAAGGAGGGCGTAGCGGAACTCTTCATCCATTGCAGCAAGGGTACGTATGTGCGCTCACTCGCCCGCGATTTGGGAGAGGCGCTGAGTTTGCCTGCCTATATGTCCAATCTCGTTCGGACCAGTACCGGCCCCTTCTCGTTGGAGGATTCCTGGCGACTCGAGGAGCTGGAGGAGTTGATCGCCAACGGATACTGGGAGGATATCGCCGCTCATCCGGACGCCGCTCTCTGGAATCGACCAGCGGTGGTTCTGTCTCATGATCTCGCCTCTCAATGGCGGAACGGTTCGGAACTAGAACTGGATGTACCGGAAAGCCTCGTTCGCGTGTACGATTCGCTAGGCACCTGGATTGGCGTTGGACGCGGACTGCCAGAGCGCCACGTATTAAAGCCGGAAAAGGTCGTGACCGAGTGAATCGTGAGGTTGTTTCCTTCCTATCGGATCTTGAGTCTGCGCCGTCGATCGTCACCATCGGTGCCTTCGATGGTGTTCACCGTGGCCACCAGCATTTACTTGGATTAGCCAGTGAATCTGCCGACGCCAAGAGTGCACGTGGATTGAACTTGCGGATGGCGGATCACCACAATCAAAGGCGAAGTTGTTTGGTGGTGCCCATGCATCGAGGCAGTTTAGCGAGATGCAGAAACCGCTGGACAAGTATCGTCGATACGATCTGGGCATGATTCGGTCACAACCGCGAAGGTACACCGATCGATTACGTGAACTCATGGCGGAAGATGATACCGAGGCCGGTTCCGCGCATCACCTGGCAGCAGCGTGAGGTGAGCGATGCGAGATCAAGGGAGCGGTGAAGGTCGCATTTGCTCGGCCGCTGGAGTTAGGTCGGGTTGGTCGCAGATCGGAACGAATGTTGCGAGGGGATGGTATGATAGTGAGGAAACGCCCGACCCGCGATGACATAATCGGCGTGGGGTGAACAGGATCGAGACCATCGATTTGATGACGGGAACGACCGAGTTACGCAGTGGATTCGGATTTCCCAAGTTTGGATGCGCTCATCGAACAGCTGGCCGATGAAGCCCCACACGAGGAGTGGTGGTGAAGGGTAGACTACGCTTTGGCTATTGGGCAAGTTCGTCTGGTGGTACGCCATTGTATCATTGAGGACTGCGCCAAAGACCAGCGATGCTCGCGTAATCACATCGCATCTGCACCAGAAATAGTCCATAGCTAGCCAGGAATCTGTTGATATCTGTGTATTCATCAACTTAAAGGAATCTTGTGGTCTCCTTGAGGGTCGATATAGAGTCGCTTTCCGGTGACAGATGATCGCTTGACCGACTTATTGTCAACCGTGAAAGGATAGATGGTAAGCCTGGAGTACATCTGCGTAGGTGAGCCAAGAGGAATCCACGGGATGAGAAACAGCTTCACCGGATCGAGAGGCCGTTGATCTTAAGGTGGGAAAGGCGCCGTTCAGCCTCGGCATCAATTCTAGAAACTGTATTGGGGATGAGAAGAATCAAGCATATGATTATCACACCGATATGAAGTTATATGATGACTACTCCGGCGGAGGTCCGAAATATACATGAGTCCGAGATTGGTATCAACACACTGGGATCTTGCTCGGCTTCTCCATTCTCGAAATAGCGGCGATTGCGCAGTTCAAGCCATGCCCTGGCAGCAGCCACCTTTCAGGTAGGTTGAAGAATCTTGGGTATCTCTGCCGAGGAATAGAGCGTTAGAGTCGCGTTCTTTGGCGATAGTCCAACTGGGCTCGCGGGATTAGTAGTCATCGTAGGCGAAGAAAACTAGAGGCAACGCCGCATGAGATATTGTTCTGGTCAAATTCCGGGGCAAAAGCGACGCAGGAACATAGAAGAAACAGTCGGAGTCATCGTGCGCATGCAGGATGGGTTCCAGGGCTTTTTCCAGAGGCCCAATCGTAAACACTGGCCATAGGAATCCGAATACTACGCTCGTCTCTGATCCGCTCGATTGAGGTGGATTGGCTTCATGTTCGGGTGAGGCGTCTGTCCACAGCGTCACCCCACATGAAGGGCTAGTATGTTTCCTAGCTGTTTCAATCACAGCGTCTCGGGCCATAGCTACTCCTCCGCGCTTTTGATCTCCCTATGGCCGATTATACCTGAGAGAGGGTGACAGTCAGTCGATCGATTCGAGATGTCCCTCGAAACGTATGAGGGCGCTCCTTCGTTGCCTGAGAGACGAGTTCTTCATGAGCGATATACGTCGGCGTACGCCCAAAGATGGTCATTTAGGCGCAAGGTGGCAAGAAATTAGTAATAGGTGTATGGGGATCGGATTGTGGATATGCCAACCTGCAGAGTGGCTTAGAAGTACAGACAATCGTCGTTGTTGTGTCTGCGTCCGGAATCGGATTTTCCCAGTTTGGATGCGCTTATTGAACAGCTTGGCCACGATGAAGTCGCCACCAGAACCGTGCTTTCACAGGAGATGGAGCCGGCAAAATCCCGGTGACAATAAGGAATATGGCATTGAAAATCGGGCCTGTCTCGCCGTATACTCTCTGGGTGTACCGGTGAAGCAGCGCTTGGCCTGACAGCCAGCGCCTTTTTGTGCGCGGTGCAATGCGATAGTAACAGGAGGACAGCCATTTCCAGACCAGTGCAAACACGCGTAAACGAGCGTATTCGGATACGCGAAGTGCGGCTTATTGATGAGGAAGGCAACCAGGTGGGTGTTATCGCCACGCGTGATGCGTTGGAGATGGCGCGCGAGCGTGGGGTTGACCTTGTTGAAGTTGCGCCCAACGCAACTCCGCCGGTTTGTCGGCTCATGGATTACGGCAAATTCCGGTTTGAGCAGAGCAAAAAAGAGCGAGACTCGCGCAAGAATCAGCACGTAGCCAAGCTCAAAGAAGTGCGGATCGAGCCCGGAATTGGCGGGCATGATCTTGAGACCAAAGGACGCGCAGCCCAGCGGTTTCTGGAATCGGGTAACAAGGTTAAGTTGACTGTGCTGTTCCGCGGGCGTTCAATCACGCATCCCGAGCTGGGTACAGAGCTGCTGAATAAGTTGGCAGCGCAGCTTGAAGGATACGGGGTTATTGAGCAAGCCCCCCGTATGGAAGGCCGTAATATGTCGATGACGATGGCGCCACTCCGCCAGAAGGCTGATTCGACACAGAAAGAGGATACAAGTGGCAAACAAGGCTAAGAAGACGAAGCTGAAAACTCATAAGGGTGCAGCCAGACGCTTCAAGATCACTGGAACCGGCAAGGTTATGCATGCCAAGGGTATGAAGAGCCACCTTCGCCGCAAGAAGGCACCGCGCGTCAAGCGACAGTTTGACCGCATGCTGGTGATGGATGACGCGACGGTGAAACGCGTCAAGCGAATGCTGCCGAACGGCGTCAAGTAGGTCGT
Organism: Thermomicrobiales bacterium; assembly: GCA_023957015.1. Classification (GTDB taxonomy): domain Bacteria; phylum Chloroflexota; class Chloroflexia; order Thermomicrobiales; family UBA6265; genus UBA6265. The sequence continues at coordinate 30,824 of JAMLHR010000023.1, forward strand.
TCGTAAGAACCTGATTTAGAGGACAGAACAATGGCTCGAGTTAAGCGCGGCGTCGCCGCCCATCGTCGACACAAGGCGGTCCTGGCGGAAGTTAAGGGTCACCGCGGCACAAACAATCGTCTGTACAAGCGTGCTCATGAGAGCATGATGAAGAGTTGGGCGTATGCCTATCGCGATCGCCGTAACCGCAAGCGTGATATGCGTCGCCTGTGGATTCAGCGCATCAATGCTGCTTCTCGCATGAACGGGCTGCAATACAGCCGTCTCATTCACGGTCTCAACCTGGCCGGTGTGGAAGTCGATCGCAAGATGATGGCTGATCTGGCAGTGAAGGACGAGCAGGCATTTGCCGCTCTTGTCGAGACCGCCAAGCAGCATCTGCCAAGCTAAGACAGCATGACGCCCCGATCCGATTCCGAGGTGCTAACCAGTCTCGCGAATCCGACGATCAAGCGCGTACGCTCGCTCCAGCAGCGGAAATTCCGCACGCAGGAGCGAGCGTTTGTCGTTGAGGGCGTTCGCGCCGTTGAGGACGTTCTGGCAGCCTGTATCATACCGCACGCGCTCTATGTGAGCCTCGGCAGCGAGTATTCGGTTACTGGCGACATGGACGCTCCAGTGCGGTATGTGAACGCTGATGTCTTTCGGCAGCTGACGGATGTGGCTCACCCGCAGGGGGTACTCGCGGTCGTGCCGATGCTGGATGAGTCGGAGTTGCCAGCGATCTCATCTTCGCCATTGGTGGTCGTGTTGGATGCGATCAGAGATCCCGGTAATATGGGCACGCTTTTCCGTTCAGCGGCCGGTGCGGGTGTCGATCACCTGATCATCGGAGCGGAATGCGTTGATCCATACAACCCCAAAGTTGTGCGGTCAGCGATGGGTGCTCACTTCCGGGTTCCGTTCTCCCGACATGATATCGGCCAATTAAGTGATTGGTTTGAGGAATTCCCGCTCGTAGCCCTTGCAGATGCAGGTGGAAACGCGCTATATGATAGTGTCAGATGGCAGAATGCAAGCGTGATGATCATTGGGGGAGAGGCGTTTGGCCCATCGAACGATGCTCGTCAGATTGCGAACACTGTTGTCTCCATTCCGTTACTGAACGGAGTGGAGAGTTTGAATGCCGGTGTAGCTGGTTCGTTGCTTATGTTCGAAGCTGCGCGGCAGCGCAGGATATGAGACGGGACCTGATGGCATCGGGTGTGGTATTGTAGGCCGGGTTCCGCAGAAAATGCGGTATTCTTGTGCCACCGATGGGCTAACGCCCGCATGTATGCCCGGTGAAATGGAGCCCCGCCTCCGATCCGGACAAGGAGTTGAATGAAATGCGCAAGCAAGATTTGGTTCGCGCCGTCGCCGACGCGACCTCCCAGAGTGAAGCCGCCAGCACGAAGGCCGTGAACGCGGTGTTCGCTGCTATTGAGGAAGCCCTTGCCAAGGGTGACGAAGTCACCATCAGCGGTTTCGGTTCTTTCAAGGTTGTTGAGCGCGCCGCTCGCCAGGGTCGCAATCCGCAGACCGGCGAGGAAATGACCATCAAGGCCCGCAAGAGCCCCGTCTTCCGCCCAGGCACCCAGCTCAAGCGCGCCGTCGAGTAATCACGCTCCAGCAATGCACAAGTAAACGAACAGGGCCAGCGAGTGATCTCGCTGGCCCTGAACGCTTTTCCTTGAATGCGTGCTATTCAGCTTCAACCGCGGCTCTGGTGGAAGCGATACGAGCGGCGATTTCGCCTCGCATATCGTGTTGTGCTGCCCGCACCCCCACGCCGACGGCATTGGCGATCGCTTCCGGTGTGCTGCTACCGTGGGAGATGATCACGGCACCATCGACACCGAGGAGGGGAGCTCCACCGATCGAGTTGGGATCCAGCCGATGCTGGACCGATTTGAACGCGGGCTTAAGCGTGGCCGCGGCAAGTTTGCGAGGGAGCGACGAGGTGAGTTCCTGGCGGATCACGCTCATCAGCATCCTGGCGGTACCCTCAATCGACTTGAGGAGCACGTTCCCCGTGAAGCCATCCGCAACCACCACATCAACATCACCCGTCAGGACATCGCGTCCCTCGACATTGCCAATGAAGTTGATGCCTTCCAGTCGCTTCAGCATCGGGTGGACGCTCTGTACTAGCGCGTTACCCTTGGTTTCTTCCTCGCCATTTGCCATGAGACCGATGCGAGGCTCCTTGAGCCCCAGAACCTTACGAGCGTAGACATCGGCCATCATACTCTGCTGGACCATATTCAGCGGCTTGGGATCGGTTACAGCCCCCAAATCGACGATTGTGGTGTGCGTGCCCTTGGCATTTGGCACGGCACCGGTAATCGCGGGACGATCGATGCCATCGATACGCCCGAGCACCATCAACGCTGCCGCCATGACCGCACCGCTGTTGCCGGCACTGACCATCGCATCGGCCGAGCCGTCCTTGACGCACCGCAGCGCAACGGAGATGGAGTTGTCCTGCTTGCGTCGTACGGCCTGAGCTGGATGTTCGCTCATATCAATCGTTTGCGAAGCGTGCACCACTTTCACAGTGATGTTCGTGGTATCCAGCTTCGCCAGCTCCGCGTTGATCGCTGTCTCATCGCCTACGAGCAGGATCTCGCTGCTGTGGTTTCTGGCACCATCAACGGCACCAGGAACCACTACCGATGGTCCGAAGTCTCCACCCATGGCATCGACTGCAACGCGCATGGCTATACCTCCTGGTGCTTGAGTGCTAACGAGATCGTTGCCAACGCGGGCGGATACTGCTTCGCCCGATTCGCCTCTACTAGACGTCCAGATTCTGCACGTACTGTGCATGGGTCTGGATGAACTTCTTCCGCGGCGGAACCGCCGCACCCATCAGCATATCGAATGTTTCGACGGCCTGCGCGGCATCCTCAATCGAAACCTGAAGCAACGTGCGGATGCTGGGATCCATCGTGGTCTCCCAGAGCTGTTCCGGATTCATCTCGCCTAGACCCTTGTAGCGCTGCACATCGTACTTGGTGCCAGCCTTCTCGAGCTCGGCGACTCGACGATCGAGTTCTGCATCGTTGTAGATCCAGTCCTCGGTTCGGCCAACACGTAGTTTGTACAACGGTGGTTGGGCGATATAGACGTGACCTTCCTCAACCAGCGGTAACAGATTGCGATAGAAGAACGTCAGCAGCTGTGTGCGGATGTGGGCGCCGTCGACATCTGCATCGGTCATGATAATGATGCGGTGATATCGCAGCTTGCTGAGATCGAACTGATCGCCGATTGACGTGCCCAGCGCAGTCACGAGCGTGCGGATCGCCTGGTTCTGGAGCATCTTGTCCAGTCGAGCCTTCTCCACGTTCAGGATCTTGCCCCAGAGCGGCAGGATGGCCTGGAAGCGACGATCCCGACCTTGCTTGGCCGATCCACCGGCCGAGTCACCCTCGACGATGTAGAGCTCGGACTTCGCCGGATCGCGTTCGGTGCAGTCGGCAAGTTTGCCGGGGAGGCTGAAGGTATCCAGGCCACCCTTGCGCTGGACCAGTTCGCGCGCCTTACGCGCGGCCTCGCGGGCACGAGAGGCTGTTAGACACTTCTCGACGATACGTCGCGCCTGGGATGGATTCTCCTCCAACCAGGCGCCGAGGGCATCGTTGACCACGCTCTGGACGGCACCGGCCATCTCGGGCGAACCGAGCTTGGCTTTGGTCTGACCTTCGAACTGCGGGTCTTCGAGCTTGACCGAGATGATCGCGGTGAGTCCTTCGCGCACATCATCGCCGCTTAGACTCTCGTCGCCCTTCATGTGTCCGTTTTTCTTGGCATAGTCGTTGATTGTGCGGGTGAGCGCGCTCTTAAATCCGCTCAGGTGTGTGCCGCCATCGACAGTATGAATGTTATTCACGTAGGTCTGAGTGACTTCGCCGAAGGAATCGTTGTACTGCAGCGCGACTTCGACCAGACCAACTGGTGTGTCCTTTTCGACGTAGAATGGCTTCTCGCTGACCGTCTGGCGGTTGCGGTTGAGATGACGTACGTAGGAGACGATACCGCCTTCGAAGAGGAAGGTCATCTCACGGTCGCTGCGCTCATCGCGTAACGTCAGGCGCAGACCGCGTGTAAGATACGCCCATTCCCGAAACCACTGCACCAGAACATCGTAGCTATAGTTGTGACCCTCTTTGAAGATGTCAATGTCGGCGTGGAAGCGAGTGGTGGTGCCATGAGCCGCCTTCAGCGACTTACCGACAACCTTGACCGGACCCTGAGGCACGCCGCGAACGTAATCCTGGCGGTACAGATTGGTGTCACCAGTCTTCTGGACCTCCACCGACATCTCATCGGAGAGCGCGTTTACAACAGATGCACCCACGCCATGGAGACCACCGGATACCTTGTAGCCCCCGCCGCCGAACTTCCCTCCGGCATGGAGTGTGGTCATGATCACTTCGAGAGCGGAGCGGTTCTCCTTGGCATGTGTATCCACCGGGATACCACGGCCGTTATCCACGACCGTGATGACATCGTTCTTGCCGATCGTGCACACGATATGAGTGCAGAATCCGGCAAGGGCTTCATCAACCGAGTTATCAACGATCTCACGCACCATGTGATGTAGACCGCGCTGATCGGTGGAACCGATATACATACCCGGGCGCTTGCGTACGGCTTCCAGACCCTCAAGAACCTGGATATTGGAGGCGTTGTAGCCATCGTTGGCTGCTGGTTTCGCCATGGATTTACTCCTGTCTATTACCGGGAGTGGCCCGGTGCTGTGGCTGAAGTCGGTTGCGATTGCCCAACTCCAGGGCGCGAACAATGCGGAAACGATCGGTGTAGAAGAACATGCTGGCAGCGGCGAGGACGGTGCCGATAAAGGCGCTGCCAAGAAGAGAGATGATCATGCCGGGTGCCGAACTTGCGATTTGTGACCACAGGCTCATCGTCGCCAGCATGAGGAAGATACAGGTGAGGGCAAACCTCATGGTTTGCGCGAAGTACGCGCGGCTGACCGCATAGCTCATGCGGAAGCCATTGATTGGCGTTGTGCGGTGAATCAACATGGCATCGACCACAAAGTACGAGTAGATACCGACCATTCCCCCAAGGATGAGGACGGCAAATGAAAAGACAAAGGTGATGCTGAGACCCGTGATCGGGACCAATGCCGCCATGAGCGCCAATGGAATCATGGCCACGCAGCCGCCGACAAAGAGGAGAAGGAGATAGAGGATGAAATGCATCCAGCTATTTGCCATTTCCGAGAGAGCATCAGTCGGATGGGTGGCGCGGATGGCCCGAGCCATCGGGACGCGGAAGGCAATGAGCGCTATCGAGCTGCCCAACAACGACAGGATGAAGACGCCGAGAACCATCGCGGCGGATTCCGGCACGATGATATCGATAGCCCCGTTCGCCCAGTTCTGATACATATCCGTTCTGGGGATGCCGAAACCGTCAGGCGCGATAAAAAGCATGAGCGCGCCCAGCACGGTATCCAGCGGGATACCGGTGAAGAGCCCCGGGACAAATGCTCCGAGGTAGTCGCTGATCATGATCTGATCGCTGGTCGCCCTCAACTCGTCGATGACGACCGCTGAGCCCTCGACATTCGTGGTCTCCAGGAGTTCGATGAGACTCTCGATCACTGGCCCCAGGGTGACATGGAGAAACAGCCAGAGGATGATATCCACGATAAGCGGTACCACCATCATCCAAGGTCGCTGAATCACAAACGTGACCGCATCGGAGATGGTATCGATAATGCCAGCCGGGGCACCCTGTGGCGTCCGCCGCTCGGGCGGAGTTACGCGAGACACACTCATGCGAGTCCGAGCCTCGCCACACCGACCTCGTCGTAACCGAGATGGTGTCCGATTTCGTGGAGAAGAGTCTTACGGATCTGGCACTCGAGATCTATTCGACCTCGGGTATGGCGTGTTAGTGGGCCTGCGAAGAGCGTGATGCGATCTGGCAGCAACATATTGCCGCTCCCGCGTTCGATCATGGGTACTCCCTGATACAGCCCTAGAATGTCTCGATTGCGTCCCGCGAGTTCCGATCGTTGTTTGGCGGTCGGTTCGTCCTGAACGACAATGGCGACGTTCGTGAGTGAATCCTGAACTTGTGAAGGGAGCGTGAAATAAACACGCTGAACCATGCGGTGGAATCGCAGATTTCTGGCTTTCCTTGCCACGATCCGCGGATCTCTTTTCATAGCTCTATTCTACCAAATTCCCGACTATTTATCCTGTTACCGTAACGGAAATCCGCTCAGAACGTACATGGGTCAGTGTATGGTTAGGATCAGGAATATGGCGGCAGTAGCAGTGGGCAAGGTGCGAGTAATGTGGAATCCGGATACCTATCGAGATACAGACTACGGGCTTGAAGACGGTGAGCATTTCGAGCCCGATCTCGAGGAGATGGAGGCTGTAACAACGGATCAACCACACATCATGACGCTACTCGGTCCGATCGCGCCGGAGGAACTTGGCATCTGTTTGCCGCACGTCCACTTGATGCATGAGCTGCCAGAGGAGTACGGATTCGACGCTCAACTTACCGACCAGGACGCCGCCGAAGCAGAGGTGGAGGCGTTCGTCTCGATGAACGGTCGCAGTCTGGTCGAGTGTTCCACAGCGGACACTGGACGTATGATCGCTCCGCTTCTGGAGATTGCCGGCTGGGTTCCTGCTCATTTGATCGGTGTCGCTGGCCGCAGCGCGGATATCTTTGCCTCCAGAATGCCGAACAGCCTCGATCGCGGTGCGCTTGCCGAGGAGTTTCTGGCTGACCTGTCCGTCGGTATGGATGGCACTACGGCTCGCGCAGGCGTGTTGAAGGTTGGCACCAGCGCAGACGGTATTACCGAGGCTGAGGGAACCACAGTTGACGCCGTGGCGGACGTACATCGTCAGACAGGTGTACCGGTTACCTCACATACCGAGAGCACGCGGGTAGCCCTGGAGATGCTGGCGCGTATGGAGAAGTGGGGAGTTGCTCCCAGTCGTGTCATCGTTGGTCATGTGGATCTGGATGAACGACCGCTAGAGGAGCACCTTGAGATCGCAAGGACCGATGCCTATCTGCAGTTCGATCAGATCGGCAAGTCGGACGTCTACACCGATCAGCAACGCGCCGAACGCGTCGTGGAACTCATCGAAGCCGGATATCGCGACCAGATACTGCTGTCATTGGACTACGGTCAACGATCACTGATGACTGGCTACGATGGCTCCCCTGGGCTTAGCTACCTGAGCGAGTGGTTCATGGTGCTGCTGATGGAGGCGGGTTTGGACGGTATGACGATCCGCAACCTGGTCATCGATAACCCTGCCCGGGCATTAACGATTCATCCCACCAACCGGTAGGGGACGATCCGATCGCAATCGGTATCGTCCCTGGTTGATTCGGTGGGACACAATGCCACGGGAAATGATGCAATGGCCCGACAGACGCCAGGCCCGGCGCTACTTCTTGAACGAGGGAATGCTGGTGCGTTTGTGGGCGGAGCCGTTGTGCAACTGCATCACGCGCGCCAACACGGCCTCATCGATACCGGAGGTATCTCCGGCCTCTATCGCCAGGAGCGCGGTGTCGAGATCGGCATAGGAGATACCGATCTCATCCTCATCCGTCTGACCGACCCAGAGTCCGGCGCTCGGTGGACGGGTAATAACGGTTTCCGGGACACCAATCGCTCTCGCCACGGCGCGTACTTCGAACTTGTAGAGGTCGAGGAGAGGGAAGAGATCGACACCACCATCGCCGTGCTTGGTGAAGTAGCCGATTAGGTACTCCGTCTTGTTGCCGGTACCAACCACCACACCGCGGCTGAGATTTGCCAGGTAATAGTTCGTGATCATGCGGGAGCGAGGTCGGACGTTGGCGCGCGCGAGCTGGAGTCGAGCGTCGCTACCAGCGGGAACCTCTTCCTGAAGGACATTTCCGTAGAGTGTCTCTTCACTCGGCATGGCGGCGAAAACGGCGTCCGCGACACCGGTGAGATCAATCGTCAGCGATCTTGTGCCGAAGGCATCGATAACCTTCTGCGCTTCCACCGCATCTTCCGGGATGCTGGAGCTCGGCATGATGATACCGAGCACGCGATCTCCGCCCACCGCGCGGGCGCAGAGTCCTGCCACAACCGCGGAGTCGATACCCCCGCTGATACCCATCACGAAACGATCTGCGTGTGCCTCGTCGATCCGTTCTTTCAGCCAGGCCGTAACTTGGTCGGCGAGTGCGAGCGCGTCTGACTCGTTCAACTTGGGCGCGGGTGTGGACATGGTGACTCCATCATCGACTGATCACGAAAGTGGGTCGACACCATCGGTGCCGACCCACACAGTTTACTGCGATTACGATTTTGTGCGTGACCAAAATCCGGATGCCCGATTGGTCAATCTGCACAATGGACTAGAAATCGATCGCCTGGCCAAATACATCCATGGCTGCCTGACCGATGACCTCGGAAACGGTTGGGTGCGGGTGCACCGTCATCGTCAGCTCTTCGGCGCTGGCGTTGAGGAAGCGAGCGAGACCCGCCTCGGCAATCAGTTCGGTCGCGTGCGGACCGATGATGTGAACGCCGAGGATATCGTGAGTGTCGGCATCAACAACGATCTTGGTCAGACCTTCGGCCTCACCCTCGATCACGGCTTTGCCATTCGGCATCATCGGGAACTTGCCGACCATGACCTCATAGCCGAGTTCCTTGGCCTTCTCCTCGGAGAGACCGACCGAGCCGATCTCTGGGTGACAGTAGGTGCAGGTCGGGACATTGAGGTGATCGAGCGGGAACGGATTGTGACCGGCGATGTGCTCGACCGCGATGATGCCGTGGTGGCCAGCGGTGTGAGCCAACATCTGGATGCCGTTGACGTCACCGATAGCGTAGACACCATCGACATTGGTTCGCATCATGTCGTCGACAACGATCGCGCCCTTCTCGGTCTTCACACCAACTTGCTCGAGACCAATATTCTCGATGTTCGGCTGGCGACCGGTAGCGACCAGAAGCACATCAGCTTCAACCACGGTCTGCTTGCCCTTGACATCGACCGTCAGCGTCACGCCCTTGTCCGTGACCTTCCAGTCATCGGCCTTCGGGCGAACGCCTTCAAGGACATTGATCTTCTGGCGCTTGTATTGCTTGGTCAGCTCCTTGCGGATATCACCGTCTTCGTTCGGCACGACATTGCCGACCAGGGTAACTTCCGAGCCGTAACGATGATAGACGGATGCCCACTCGACGCCGGTGGCACCGCCACCGCGGACGATGATGCGCTTCGGTAGCTTCTCCAGAACCACTGCGTGGTCGGAGTTGATCACGACCTTGCCGTCATACGGCACACCATCGATCTCGCGCGGGCGGGAACCGGTATTGATGATGATGCTCTTGCCAGTGAGTACAACCTTCTCGCCGGACTCGTTGAGCGTGACCTCGACCTGATTCTTGCTGATCAGCTTGCCATCGCCCTTGAAGACTGGCACCTTGTTCTTCTTGTCAAACAGGAACTGCAGGCCGGTGTACTGCTTGTTGACAACGGCCAGGCTGCGCTGGAGGGCTGTATCGTAGTTGAAGGTGGATTCGCCCTTGATGTCGACACCGAACTCGCTGGCGCGATTGACGGTATCGAGGACGCTGGCACTCTTCAGGAATGCCTTGGTGGGGATACACCCGCGGTGGAGGCAGACGCCGCCGACCTTATCCCGCTCCACGACCGCGACGTTGAGACCGAGCTGCTTGGCACGGAAGGCGGCATAGTAGCCACCAGTACCAGCACCGAGGATTACGACATCAAATTCATTCTGGGCCATGGTCGGCACTGCTCCCTATTGCGAGCCGGGCAGCATCGCCCTCGGCTCGTCCAATTCAACGCTTACTATTGTACGGTAATGCCCATTTCGCCGAGCGTACAGCATACAATCTGAAACACCCACCGGAACGGCCCAAAATAAGGAAAATCGCCTTGACGATACGGGTAATGGCTGCTACATTAGTCCCCGTCATGGCGACGTAGCTCAGTGGCAGAGCAAAGGACTCATAAGCCTTTGGCCGGTGGTTCGAATCCACCCGTCGGCACCGCCTCCCCGGCCTAAACCCCTTCAGGAACAATCCACCCATGGCGCGTACGCGTTCCGTCCGAGCAGGATTCGAGCAACGTTTCCTCCGGCGTATGCGCCTGCTTGGCTTCGAATCAGCAGCCAGCATTGCCGTCGGGTTCTCCGGCGGATACGACTCGCTGGCGCTCGCACTCGCTTTGCGCGCCGTGAGCGCGCCGCTCGACCTGGAGCTGATTCTCGTTCACGTCGATCATGGATTGCGGTCCGAATCGGCGGCCGATGCCCGCTGGTGCGTTCACTTGGCCGAGGTCATCGGCATCCCAATCGAGGTGGCGACGGCGTCATCTGGCCCGCGCCACCAGCGTGAGCGATTGGGGGTTGAGGAGGCCGCCCGGCGCGAGCGATATCTGGCGCTCGCCCGGATCGCCGAATCGAATCAGAGCCCCGTCATCGCGTTGGGACATCAGATCGAGGATCAAGCCGAGACCGTTCTGTTGCA
>JAMLHR010000024.1 GCA_023957015.1 Thermomicrobiales bacterium
GTTACGAGGCTGTGCGTGCGCGGTTTCATCACACCGTAGCGACTCGGATCGGGACGAAAGCTGATCGCGCCATCCTCGGCGTAATAGACGCGCCGCTTCGGATTACGTGGCAGCAAGAACTTGCCATTGTGATACTGCATCGCCAGGTTCACATTCGTGAATCCGGCCGATGCGATCTCGTGCAGGGACTTGTCATAGCCGTGATCCGCCAGCTCCCAGGGATAGGTGAAGATTCCGTGTTCCATCGTTCGCTCCTCCGCAGCTATTGTGCCGGTTCCGGCAGTGGACGTACCAGCACCGCTCCAGCAATGATGATCGCACCCAGAATCACGAACATCATCGAGAGATTGATACCCGCCAGCCATCCGAGGATGACACCACCAACACTGATATAAATCGTGACCACGCCACTGATCAGACTCAGCGTGGTGGCACGGGCGCCCTCCTCGATATGCTCGTTATAGAGTCCAGAGAAGAGCGGTTGCGCCACCTGCACCATGCCCCATTGAGCCACGAAGAGGATTACGGCAACAGTCGGATGCGTAAACGCCGCCATCGCCAGATAGAGCACACCCGGGACTCCGGTCGCGACCAGGAGTGCACCGCGGTCGCCTAACCAGGTGGAGAGTCTCCAGGCATGAAGTTGGGTAAAGAACGCCACACCAGAACCGAGTGCGAGTCCCATACCCAGCCAAACCGGAGCGACCGAGCTGGTGAGGAAATACTCCTGATAGAAGATGAGTAAATGTGGCACGAACGCATTGGTAGCGATACTGAGCACGATCAGGCGCTGGAGCGGGGGACTATTGCGGAGGTTGCCCCAGCCAAATTTGAGCAGATCCAGGCTGCGCATGCGCTCGGCTACGATCTCGCGTACTGGTTCTCGCAGGAGTAGTGCCAGCACGGCAGCGAACCCGACGAAGACCACATCCAGTTTGAGGGTGAAGCGCATGTTCTCGTAGGTGAGCTCTCGCGTGAGCCAGCCGCCAATGCTATATGCCACCAGCGATGCCGCCTGGATCGCGGCGCCGAGCATGCCTTTGGCGCGCTGCATACCGACGGTGCGATCCGCCTTGGGGAGCGATTCATACAGCAGCGCGTCGACCGAGCCGCTGGCGAAGGCGAAGCCGGTACCGGCCACGAACTGCCCGAACATGAACTCGGAGTAGTTGTTCGCCAGCAGTGTTACGATCTCGCCCATCGCGGCCATGAACAAGCTGATTTGGTAACTGCGGCGGTGGCCGAGGCGATCGGCGAGGACGCCGGTAGGCACCTCCATCACCAGCATGCTCACCATCAGCATCGTCTGCATACCGGCGATTTGGGCCAGACTGAGACCTTTCCCCTGCAGGTAGGGTGTCATCACCGGCACGAAGAAATAGAGCTGCCCGAAGAACGAGATCAGGGCAATCAGTTTGGGCGTGGAAAGCGAACCAGCCCGGGACAACCAGGAGTACGGGTGAAACATGGAAACCTCAACAGAGCGCCGGATAACTCCGGCTACGACACCAAGGTGAGGATGGCGATGACGCGTTTGTAGACTCGGGCCGATTGGGCAACGCCCATGAGTGGCCTGGGTTAACGCTGGGTTACCCCAAAATATCGCCGGCGGCGGTGTCGGTATCTCCCATGGAGGTCCTCGTTGATAGGAATCGGCGTCGTCATGCTGAGGCCCGAAGGGCCGAAGTATCTCGGCGAAGCGATGCTCTGTCCCGAGATGCTTCGCCTTTGGCTCAGCATGACGACGATTGTACACGACCACCTTCCGTCAACAAACCCGCCAATCTGGCCTAGAATAGAGATTCGGTCGCATTGTCGTGCGATCATCGCCCCGAAATGACAAAGGAGTCACTGTGCCGGAGTTAAGAGCGATCCTGTGGGATCACGATGGCACCCTGGTGGAAACCGAACCCTACTGGATCGAAGCCGAGAAAGATCTGGCGCAGATCTACGGTGCTGCCTGGAGCGAGGCCGATGCCATCGCCTGCGTGGGTTCGCCGATGCGTGAGACCGGTGAACGCCTGCGGGTTGCCGGTGTGCACGATATGACCGCCGATGAGATCGTCGATTGGCTCGTCGATCGCGTGGCCGTGATGATGACGGAGCGTGGAATCCTCTGGATGCCCGGTGTGCAGGACCTCTTCCTGCAGTGCAAGGCGGAGGGTATTCGTTGTGCCGTCGTCAGCAATGCCTGGCGCAAGGTCGTCGATATCACCGTCGCTGGTTTACCGGAGGGTGTGGTGCAGTACGTGCTAGCCGGCGATGAGATGATCGTAGCCAAGCCGCATCCCTGGCCGTACGCCCACGCCGCCGAGGTATTGGGTGTCCCGCGAGAGAACTGTGTTGCCATCGAGGATGCGTTGCCAGGTACGCTCAGTGCCGAGGCCGCCGGGATTCCGGTCGTGGTGGTGAAGGGTATGCATCAGGTGCCAGCAGGTCCGCATCGATCCCGCGTTGTTGATCTCGCCGATGTCACCCTCGATACATTGCGCGACGTGGTCAATGGCAAGCAGCTGGAACTGGCTGAGGTGGCCGAATGAGCCGCCTGCAGGCCGTACTCTGCGATATGGATGGCACGCTCGTCGATACCGAACCTTACTGGGAGACCGCCAAGCTCGATCTCACCGGCCGATACGATGTGCCATTTACCCACGCCGATGTATCGGCATTGGTTGGCCGTTCCATGAAAGTCACGGTCGATGCCCTCCGCGATGCCGGGGTGCCATTGAGCGATGAGGAGATCCTGGATGGGCTGGTCGAGGCAGTTGCGGCTCGTGTGCGTGCCCACATTCCCTGGTTGCCTGGCGCGCAGGAGTTCCTGCAGCAGATGGTGGATGAGGATGTTCCCTGCGCCCTGGTGACCCAGGCATGGGCTCCCGTTGCCGAAGTGGTTGTAGCCGCCAGCAATGGTGCGCTGCAGACATTTGTCTCTGGCGGCGATGTCACCCACCCGAAACCGCATCCGGAGCCGTATCTCACGGCCGCCGCGAGGTTGGGAGTTGACCCGACGCGTTGCGTCGCCATCGAGGATTCGCCGTCTGGTGTCGAGAGCGCTGAGGCGGCGGGTGCCGTGGTGATTGTGCTCCCAGGTATTCATCCGGTTCCGGACGGACCGCGACGTATACGGCGCGATTCGCTTGTCGGTATCGACCGCGGGTATCTGGAGAGTCTTTTGTAGTATCGGATGCGAACGCTACCTGATTGGCAACACCACATCCCGCATTGCTGTTTCTTCCTCTACAATCATTCCCAGCATTTCGAGCATAGGCAGCACGAGGAATCATCAATGGCCGAACCACGTTACCCCGATCCATCTATCACCGTTCCCGAGCGTGTGCTCATGATCCAGGCACATCCGGACGACTGTGAGTTCTCCTCCGGTGGCACCATCGCCAAGTGGACCGCGGCCGGTGCCGAGGTGATCTATTGCTCGATTACCAGTGGCGACAAGGGGACTAAGGATCCTGATATCACCGGTGAGGAACTGATCGTGCTCCGGGAACAGGAGCAGCTGGAGGCCGCCAAGGTGTTGGGCGTGAAGGAGGTTATCTTTCTGCGCTATCTCGATGCAACTCTGGTCCCTGATCTGAAGTTGCGACTCGATCTCACTCGCGTCATTCGCCAGGTTCGTCCGACGGCGCTGATGTGCTTCGATCCCACCACCCGCTTCCATGGCGATGGCTATATCAATCATCCGGACCATGTTGCCGCCGGTGATGCATCGCTGGCAGCGGTCTTCCCGAGCTGTCGCGATCGTCGCACCTTCCCGGAACTGTTGGAGGAGGGGCTCGAGCCCGTTGAAGTGCCGCACATCTATATGTTCGGCACGGCGAACGCCGATTGCTGGATCGATACATCCGACTACATCGAGACCAAGATCGAGGCATTGCGCAAGCACGCTTCCCAGATCGGTGGTGCCGATGCCGATCTCTCATTCGTCTACGAGTGGAACCGCGATAACACCACCCGCCACCCGAACAAACCCGATGGATTCGGCGAGTATTCCGAAGCCTACAAGTACATGCATCTGGGGTAGGAAGTATTATGTAGATCCGGATCGATCGGTCGCGATACAAAAGAGAGTAGGTCGCGACCGTGACCCTGCGATCTCGATCGAATCTGCAGGGGTCCGGGTTCAGGAGATGTCCAGAAGAACACTATCCTCCAGGAGTAGGTTCCCTGCCGCCTGCGGCGAACCCGCGGATCAACCGCGGGCGTACGAGATGTTGGTGCCCCTCGTGGGCGACCACAAGGATCGCGACTATCGCTAACTCTTCCTCCTTGTCGTAACTCTATGGGTGATTCCTGGCGCAACATACTAAAATCGATTCAGCTTATGCACCCGTTCTAGCAGGAGACACTCCACCATGATGCAGCGCACCATCGGCACCTACATCGCCAACAAGGTTAAAGACGAGATATTCAAGCCCGTCGACGTCGTGGAAAGCGAGGGAGAGGTCCAGTTCGTTGAGCAGGTGGACGATTCACTTCACGGCGAGCTGATTCGCGATGCTCGTGGTGCCGTGCTCGGCCGCGCGTATCGCGTGCCAGCCACCGTCTACGTTGTTGCCGCGAACGCCGAGGAAGCGCAGGCCGCCCTCGGGAAGACGCTCAGCGATCCCGATCACGACATCATCGTTCATTGGGCCGATGACGAGATTAGCGCGCTGGTCTTCGTTGATAGCGATGCCCAGGCCGCCGCCGAAAAGGGACCGCAGGTCTTCCGCGCCACCGATATCTAGTTCTCCGAAAAAACGAGGACGGCACCCCGGCAAAGGGGTGCCGTCCTCATTCGTTTCTATGAGCGATCCAGATCGATTGCCATCGAGTTCATACAGAATCGCGCTCCATCGAACTCTTTCGGACCGTCGTTGAAGACGTGTCCCAGATGGCTATTGCAGCGGGCGCAACGCACCTCGGTGCGCACCATACCGTGGCTACGATCCTCAATGTATGTCACCGCACCCGGCAATGCCTCGCCGAAACTCGGCCAACCGCAGCCGTGATCAAACTTTGTCTCGCTGGCGAAGAGCGGATTTCCACAGGCGGCGCAGCGATACGTGCCATCGTCCCAGACACCGTTGTAGTGACCGGTGAACGGGCGTTCTGTGCCCGCCTGACGCAGCACCCGGTACTGATCCGGGCCCAGGATCTCTCGCCATTCCTCTTCGGTCTGCGGTAGATCGCGCAGTTTCGCATCGCTAGACATGGGGCACCGCCAATCCTGGAATCTCTAGTTCTTCCGTCAGGTCGAGGATATCCTGCCGACCTGTGCCGCAGGTCACACCGGTCCCCTTGAGACCGCAGTAGCCATCCGGAACCTTGTGGAGGTACTGCTGATGGTAATCCTCGGCGTAGTAGAACGTCGGAGCTGGGAGGACTTCGGTGGTGACCTCGCCATAACCAGCGCGGTTCAGCAACCGACCAAACGACGCGGTCATCTCCTCAGCGATCTCCTTCTGCTCATCGGTGTGGTAATAGATCGCGCTGCGATACTGCGTACCAACATCGCCACCCTGGCGCATACCCTGGGTCGGATCGTGATTCTCGTAAAACGCCTTAATCAGCTGTCCGTAGGTCACCTTGCGTGGATCGTAGATAACTTCTACGACCTCCGCGTGACCGGTCTTGCCGGTGCAGACTTCCTGATAGGTGGGATAGGTGGTGAAGCCGCCAGCATAGCCGACGAATGTGCTCCAGACACCTTCCATCTTCCAGAAGAGTCGCTCGGCACCCCAGAAGCATCCGAGCGCGAATGTGGCCACCTGCATCCCTGCCGGGAATGGTGGTTGAATCCGATTACCATTAACCGCATGCGTCGTGGGAACGACGAAGGCATAAGTCTCGCGACCCGGCAACGCCGTCTCGGCAGTCGGCATATCGAGTTGTTTGCCGAACAATCTGTCCAGAACCATTACGTGAACTCCGTGGTGAACACTATGGAACAGCGTGTGCTCCAGTAACATCTTACTGGAAGTACGCAACTATCGGGCCATGAATTGACCCCTGGAGAAGAAGTCTCAGGCTACCGTCGGCTCCGAATGTCTGGATACACTAACTCTAAACTTAGCGGTGAGTTCGGCTGTTCGCATCTCTGAGGCGATGACCGTGACTATCGGGAGCCGGTTCTAACTCACGACCGAACGCCCGGAGCATCTTGTCTGGAATCACAGGAGGTCGTTATCATCCAGAAGCCCCTTTGCTTCCGCGATCTGCACCGCGTCCTGGCGTGAGGCGATACCCCAGCGGGTGTATATGTTTGCGAGATGGTTCTTGACCGTATTTCGTGCGATAAAAAGGGAGTCGGCGATTTCCAGGTTGGTGAATCCTGCGCGAACCAGCACCAACACTTCTCTTTCCCGGTCGCTGAGTGTCCACTGGTCCTTACTGGAGTTCATGTGCTGATCTGAAGTGATAGATACTCCCTGCGTCAGGAAACGACGGGTGTCGACGCCCTGAACGACAAACGACAATGCATAGTCGCTGTAGTCTTCAGCGTCTCTGACTGCCCGGATCGCAGCACGTTCGTCTCCCAAGGCGGCATACACATACGCTCGTCTGGCATGGATTTGGACCAGCATTCCAGAGAGACCACGCGCTTCACCCTGTTCACGCAGCATCTCGAGAATCTCAAGTGCTTCGTGACCTCGACCCTTCGCGATGAGCAGATCTACTTCAATGATCTTGGGAATCGGTTGTCCGAACGTGCGCGGCCAGATCTCCATATGCCGGGCATACAGTTCAATCCAGCGCTCCGCCAGATCGTACTGCTTCTGCTCCAGCCATATCTCAGCCATCATGAGATGCAGGGTCCGAAGCTCTGCCAGGCTGCCAAGGTGATGATGATTTCTGATTGCTTCGGAGAGCACATCCAACGCCGTTTGGCGATCACCCTTTTGTCGCAGTAATTGGGCTGACATGAGCGGTATTTCCACGCTCCAGTATGAATCAAGCCGGATCAGGTTTTGCTTCCCGGCCTCCATGCGATCAAGCCATTGTTCTGCCTTTTGAATGTCCTGCCGCTCGAGCGCAATCCTCGCTAATCGGAGGAGAAAGATACCGTTGAGAGCTGATGAACTCACGTTGAGTTGCGCCTGGAGAAGCTGCTCCGAACCCTGCATTTGCCCCGTCTTGAGGAGCCAGTCAGCATGGTTAGGAACCACAAACACGAACCACCAGCGTTGGTCCCAGGGGAGTTTCTGGCGAAGGTAGGTTAGCTCCTGAAACGCTTCTTTCGATTCCTGAATGGCACCGAGATGTTTCGCGAGCACTTCACGTGTAGCCCATGCCCGAAAACGTTCCTGGTATGCGGTTTCCGGGAGAATTGAGGTCGCCTCTCGGGCGTAATTGAATGCCGCATGACTGTCTCCCATGAAAATGCTTTCCAAGGCCCTGAGTATGCACAGCCTCCCATGGTTGAGATTATCTGGTTGATCCGAAAGACAGGCGTTCAGGAGGTTAAGAGCTTCCTGCCCTGCTGTGAGGCGAGACTCACTGAGTAACGCCAACCCATACCAATAGAGCAGGGCTGGTTTCTGTATCAGGATTTCCGATGATATGGGCTCGAGAAGATCAATGATCTCGCTGTGCAGGTCTCGCAAACCCAGAGGGGCACACTTGAGTTCGAGATTATCTGCGGTAGATGTATTCAAGTTCATACATATGTACATAGCTATCCGGCGTTGACGTTAAGTGGGCGCATATCCTGTTCCAGTGCAGTTGCCTCCATGATCTCGACCAGCACGGTTCATGGTTGTGTTGCGCCATCATCGTACAAGAAAAGAACGGCATTCTTCGTTCTCCCCGTGGCCAACAAATACACGAACTCGCGTTTTCGGGCGCAAACCTGCATATGGAGCCGAACCTGATCACGTTATCACACTACAATCGTCGATCGAGTAGCCTGCTGACCCTCTCCTAAACCACCGAAAGCATGCCTCCCCGTGTCTCATGATAGTCCAGGACTATGAGTATTTTATGAATATTCATAAAATATATCCCACCATTCGGTATTTCAGTTATGTAGAAATGTGGAGATAGTAGCTATAGAAAATGTTGACTGTATTGGTCAAAGCCGATCTCCGTCATCACAATTAGTCCTGCAAATGGGCCAGTACTTGCCGAAGTGCCGTCGTTTCCTCACCAACCATTGTCTTGCTCAAAGCGTGAGCATCTGTGGTGTCGAGTCAGCGGGGTCTTGATAGGTAAACATCCCCTGCTTCCAGTTGATGAAGAGACATTGAGAGCAGATGTTCCCGATGCCTCTTTCCCATCACGATCGAGAGCCGGCGACAAGTGATCAACTCAGGCTTCCGTCTATGATAGAAGTCGAAGGATCGCGTGTCTCTTCGATCTCACCATGAAAGGAACTGATCCTGTGAATACCACGATTCCGGCCTCTCATCTCAGCCTGGTAGAGAACAACGATCTGGTGATCCTGAGCACCCTCGGACCCAAAGGCGAGCCGCAGACGACCGCCCTCTGGTTTGTCTATGAGGATGGTCAGGTCAAGATGTCCATTAACGATTCGCGTCAGAAGCTGAAGAACCTGCGACGTGATTCGCACGCCTCCGCGTTCTTCCTCGATCCCAGGAATCCAGGGCGGACGTTGGAACTGCGCGGGACGGTGACAATTGAACCGGATCCGGAGTATGTCTTCGCGGAGAAGGTCAAGGACAAGTACAGCTTCGATGTCGCTCAGGTGGATCAGCCCGGCCAGACTCGTAGCTGGGTGACCCTGCATGTGGACAAGGTGCTGACATACGGGCAGTAGGAGGAACCGATGTCCTCAAACTATTACGATCATCTGCATCATTTGCGGAGAACCATACCCGCGGTGAGCGCCAGCGAGGCTGCGGAACTCGCCGCGCAGGGCGCGGTGATGCTGGATGTACGCGAGCCCGAAGAGACGGAACTTGGCACGGTGCCTGATGCCGTGTTGGTGCCGTTGGCTCTCGTGGAACATGATGTACAAGCAGATATACCGCATACGGATACTCCTATTGTGGTCTATTGTGCACATGGAATCCGCTCGCTCTTCGGGGCGGAGACACTGCGGAATCTCGGTTACACCAATGTCGTGAGCCTGGAAGGTGGTTTCGAGACCTGGCGGCACGCCGGATTGCCATGGCAGCCTCCGCAGCAACTCACGGCTGTGCAGACTGAGCGATACGCCCGGCATCTTCGTATACCCGAGATCGGTATTGCTGGCCAGCAACGATTGTTGCAGAGTAGCGTGCTGATGATTGGTGCTGGCGGACTTGGATCACCGGCCTCGTTCTACCTGGCCGCGGCCGGCGTTGGTACGATCGGTATCATTGATGACGATGTCGTCGATCTCAGTAACTTGCAGCGACAGATCCTCCATCGCACCACGGACATTGGCACACCCAAGGTTGAGAGTGCGCGACAAACGATCTCGTCGCTCAATCCGGATGTGGAGGTTCAGGTGTATCAGCAGCGCCTTACCGAAGCGAATATTCGTGAGATCTTCGCGGGATACGATCTTGTCGTCGATGGTTCGGATAGCTTTGAGACGCGCTACATCGTTAACGATACCTGTGTGGAACTCGGTATACCGCAGGTGCACGGCAGCATCTTCCGCTTTGACGGGCAGGTAACCACCTTCGATCCGCGACGAGCGGAGAGTCCCTGCTATCGTTGCCTCTTCCCGAGTCCGCCTCCGCCGGAGTTGGCCCCGAATTGCGCGGTCGCTGGCGTGCTTGGTGTGTTGCCCGGCGTGATCGGCACGATCCAGGCGACGGAGGCGATCAAATTTCTTCTCGGTATCGGCGAATCCCTTGTTGGTCGTCTGCTCATGTACGATGCCCTGGAAATGACCTTCCGCACACTCAAAATCCGCCGGGATGATGCATGCCCGACATGTGGGAGGTAGGCCCGCATTGTCGAAGGCGGCGAAGCCGTTATATGCGGGTACCCCAGATTCACCCGTTCTTCGCTGCCTCGATCGCATTGCGAAGAAGCTGATAATCCGATTCCTCGATTTTATGGACGTTTCCCTGGAACGCGAGCGTCCAGTTCTTCTCCGGCCACTTCTTCGTGTAGGTCATCTGCTTCGCCATTTCCTCAGCGTCGATCAGCTGATCATCATCCAGCCAGATATCGAGCTCGATCGGGAAGCGATAGGGGTAATCGTCCACCTTCTTCTTTTCACCACTCTTCCAGATCGGGGTGTGATCCTCGAATCCGTTGGCGGTCACGGTGGTGATACCGGCGAACTTCTTCACACCGGTGCAGTAGTAGATGAACTTGTCGCCGGGCTGCACCAGTTCCAGCTTCTTGCGCTGGCGTGATTTCAGCCCCTGCAGGTCAAACCCGCGATCGCGGGTGATGTGGTGATTGCTGAGTGAACTGACGATGATCCAGTACTGTGGTTCGGTGGACATGATCCCTCCTTGATGCCGGTATTGCTTCATCGATTGTACTGTCCTACGGACGTGAAAGAACCCGGCTGGTCTGCCGGGTTCAATCGGGGTTGGGGAGGAGAGATATCAAGAAGCGTTGGTCTTCACTTCTCAATAGATTCAGGATATCGCCCCTACCTGAACGTACACTGAGCCATTCCTGATGGTTTCCTGAAATCGATACCATTTTCGGATTCACTAATCCTTGATATCGAACGCGTTCACCACCTGCCGTTGTAACGAGGGATGCCGATCCAGGATCTCGTCCATGCTCACCCGCAGAAACGCCGCCAGTTGGATCAGCTCCAGCGGCGAGAGCGTCAGCGTGACGAAATCGATGCTGAGCTGTACCTGATCGTCCTCGCCCAGTGTGTCCCTTGGTTTGTCTGGCACATTCAGGGTGGTGCTGAGTCCGGTTTCGGGCCAGATCATATCCAGCAGTTCAAGTGTTGGCTTCGTTGGCATGCTGTCCTCCCTTGCTCATACCCCATTCTCCCACCTTCTATAATGGAGGGACGAACTCATCTCATACATCGGAGTGCGTATGCCCGCCCCAGAGTACGAGCCCCTTCCAGTCGATCCGCGAACGATGCTCCGGGATATCGCCACCGGATCGCCTATGACCGCGCGTATTGCCGCGCTGAGATTGGCGGTACTGCGATTCGATTTCCCGGAAGCAATCGTCCAGATTGATCCGGTACGTCAGGACGATACCGCGATCGCGATCAAGGCGACCATTGGTCTTCCCGGCGGTGGTCGGCACACGGCGATTGCCGCGTTTGATGTTGATGCGGAATCCAGTTGGGCGGAGCAATACGCGCACACCGAGACGATCGCTATCGCGCGTGCGCTCGATGGATTGGGACAGTCGCTGGAGCGGCAGGTTCCAACCTCACCCGGCAAATCCGGGACGCCACCGCCTCAGCCACGTTCGGGTGAAGAGGATCACTTGCCGGAATACTCCTGGAATGCATTCTGGCGGGAGGCGAATGCGCGCGGCATCACCCGCGAACAGGTGGATCAGGCTCTCGGTCGCTCCGTGCAGGAGGTCACACCGCGGGATGCGGTTATGGCATTGCAGGCCTCCGGCCGGTGGTGATACCGCAGTCGGCACGAATGCACATTCGCCCGGATGTTGTCGTATTCGGCAATCGAATTACGGTGACATACGGTCATTGAATGTACGTACTGAGATATCAGTCATGCAATGAGTCAGACGAACGGACTCTCTGTACATTCGATATTGACTCCCACGTACGTACATAATAAGATGAGACAAAATCAGAGACATATCCACGATTCTATGCGCTAAATCCCGAACATACATCTCAAATTGTGCCGAAATGGCAGTGAACGTACTCTTGTTACAGGTTGTTCACTCCTGCACACTGTGCTTGCACGGGTCGTTCTGTCCATCCCGCAATCTGTGACAGATCATCCCGGCCGCCGGTCCCCGCCCGGTGATAAATCGATGCCAGCACATTCCCGCGATGTGGCATCAGCCAGAGTAGATGCGCCCGCACGCATCTTCTTCAGGCATATGTACCCGCGGTTTCGTCTGGTTCGGAGAGAGGGGATTCGCTGTCATGGCATCCATCAACACATCGGGCTCGGCGGGATCATTGTCCCGCTCCGCCCCGCGCGCTTTTTTCAGGACACCCCTGCGGGTGTTCACGACCTTTGGTTTACTCACCACCATCCTGGCGTTGGTGCTGAATGCAGCCGCGCAGGAGGTATCGAATCAGGCCACACCGGGTTCGACACCAACGGCGCAGGCGACGCCGTCCGCCGCCATGCCTCGCATCGAGCTTCCGCTGCAGGAGGTGAACGAGAGCGATCTCGGTGGCATGGTCACCCTCTATGAGTTCGGCGATATGACCATCGTTGAGTTCGCTGTGACCGGTGCCGGTGGCGATCATCCGGCAGCCATCATTCCGGGTGTCTGTGTGGATACAACCGCTACGGCCGTTGCCACCGATCTCACGGCGGACGACACCGACCGCTATGAGCTCACCCCGATCGATGCGACCGGCAAGAGTGTGACCACCATCGATGTCAGTCTCGATGACCTTCTGGAGAACGATCACGCCGTTCAGATCGTCATGAGCGCCGATCAGTCCCAGACAACCATCGCCTGTGCCGATATCGAGGGAGATCCGTCGCTGGAACCTGCTGGTACACCGACTCCTGCCGAGAGTCCAGTGGCGACACCGGATGGCGTCGGTGGTCAGACCAGTGGTTTCGATCAGACGGATACGGATACTGAGCCGGGTACCTTCACCGTCAAGCTCATTGACTGGAGCAAGACCGGTGTCACTGGTACAGCGGTCCTGACGGATCAGGGGCGGACCACGGATGTAAAGATCACGCTCAATGGCACACCTGTTATTGGTGGGCATACCGTCCATATCCACAATGGCAGCTGCGCCAGTCCGGGATCGGCAACCTATACGCTGGCACCGATCGGCACCGATGGTATCAGTGAATCCACCGTCAATCTCACGTTGGAGACGCTTACCAAGGGCAAGTACTTTATCAACATCCATCCCGACGAAGAGAATTGGGATGACTGGATGGTGTGCGGCAATATCTCCGGCGATCCCACCTCCCAGTCCGCGGTGACCTCCGGTAATGGTCAGGGTGGGACCAATCAGGTCGGTGATGGCTCGGGTGGCGGTAGCACTACCATGATCACGACCAATGCTCAGGCGGGAGCCTTCCCGCAGACCGTTGGTGTTGGCGATGGCCTTCGCTGGCCAAGCGAGAATCGCGCCGCCGTGGTGATGGCCGTTGGTGTCTCCGCTGTGATCCTACTCGGAATGGGCATGGTGATTCGCTCGGCCGAGAAGTCCGGTAAGCATCCGCGCTTCACCCGACTCGGTCTCTAATCCCCATCTCTCCACGAACCAGCCCGGCTCCATCCCGAAAGGGGTGGGGCCGTTCGTGGTGAATTGCTGTTTAATACGTAACGAGGGAGGTACGATGCGTATCCTGTTGATCAGACACGGACAATCGGAAGCCAATGTCAACGGTCGTATACAAGCGCCCGACGATCCGCTGACGGATCTCGGTCGGCAGCAGGCACGCGTGTTGGCACCGTACATCACCGAGACCTATCGTATCGATCACCTCATCGCCAGCTCATTGGATCGTGCTCACGAGACAGCCCGCATCATCGCTACCGCTACCGGCAGCCAGATCACGCTCGAACCGCGATTCGCGGAGATCATGAACGGTGATGCGATTGGGATGCTCTGGTCGGATTGGCGCGCCGCCAATCCGGAGATGGCCGCCGTCTGGAGCTGGGATGTCCGTCATGCAGATGCCGCCTGGCCCGGCGGTGAATGTGGACGGGATGTCTGTAACCGCGCCTTCGCCGCCTTCGATGAGATTGTGGAGACCTGGCGATCTACCGCGAACACGATTGCCATCGTGACTCACGGTGGTGTCATCGCCTGGCTGGCGGCGCGGTTGAACGGTGATTCGCTTGAGACCTGGCCGGCAGCTTACGGTGATATCGCCAACTGCTCCATTACCGAAGTCGATCTTAACGATCACGGCATGCCGATGATTACTGGTTGGAATCGCACCGACTACCTCGGCGATACCTTTGCACCGCACATCTCGCCCGTCATCCCCACGGTGCGGCCATCATGAATCTGCGCGTGCTCGCCGTTACCGATGAGGTCGATCCGCGTGTCTACAGCACGTCCGTGCGCGAACGCATGGGCGATGTCGATCTCATCATCAGTTGCGGCGATTTGCCAGCGACCTATCTCGAGTATCTGACCGACGCCCTGCACAAGGATGTCTACTATGTGCTCGGTAATCACGCCGAGGAGATCGTGCGCGAGGGACAGCGCGGCGTGCCACGGCATCCGATGGGATGTATCGACCTCGGATTTAAGGTGGTGCGCGATCCCCGTACTGGCATCATCTTCGCCGGGCTTCCTGGTTCACCGCGCTATCTGGAGCGTGCACCTGTCCAGTTCAGCGAAAAGGAGATGACCTGGAACATCATCAAGATGATGCCCCGGCTCATCATGAATCGCATCCGGTACGGACGCGCCATGGATATCCTGGTGACGCACGCCCCCCCGCGTGATGTTGGTGATCGTGAGGATCCCGCTCACCGCGGTTTCGTGATCATGCGTCGATTGGTGAAATGGGCCAAACCCCGCTACCAGCTGCATGGTCATATCCATCTCTATGACCGGAGCCAGGGCAATACCAACCAACTCTTCGAGACTCAGGTCATCAATGTCTACCCGTATCAGAAACTGGAACTCCAGCTTGAGCGTCTTCCAGAGGTGGAAGCGCAGCAGCTTGCGCATCCCGAGTCGATCCGTGCCGAGTTGGGTGCGGATGCTGAGGCGCAATCATGAATATCGTTCGGGACCAATCCGCCGCCGATTTCGATCGCGCGCGCAACAAACAGGTCATTAACGAGTGGCTCAGCGCCGTTAGTCGGCGCGAGAACGAACTCGTGCCCCTACAGGAAATCACTCGTCGCGTTCGTCCGGAAGGCGAGAGTTACCGTGGTATGCAGGAAGTGCCGATCAATCAGATTGTCGGCAGTATGGATCGCTGGCGTGATTTCGATCGCGCGTTTCTACCGCGGGACCGGCACACCAAGAGTCGCTGGCGACGCATCGATGAGGCTTACTACGAGGATATTCGCCTGCCACCGATACAGCTCTACAAGGTCGGCGATATCTACTTCGTCAAGGATGGCAATCATCGCGTTTCGGTCGCCCGTGAGCGCGGTGTGGAGTTTATTGACGCCGAGGTGATCGAGGCGCACGTGCGCGTGCCCTTGAGTCCGGAGATGAGCACGCAGGAACTGTTGATGCAGGCGGAGTACGCCGAGTTTCTGCGTCGTACCGATCTCGATGTCCTCCAGCCGGATCACGATATCCGGCCCACCCAGCTAGGTCGTTACGATGTTATCTGGGGGCATATCCTCGGCCACCAGGAGTGGCTCTCCTACATCTGGCAACGACCGGCGACGATCCACGAAGTCGTCAACGATTGGTACGAGTTCAACTACATGTCGATTGTGCAGGTCGTGCGAGATCGCCACGTGCTGGATCAGTTCCCGCGACTCACCGAAGCCGATATCTATCTGTGGGTGATGCGCAATCGTCGCATGCTTGAGGATGAAACCGGTGCCGATGTCGGTCCGGTCGCCAGCGCCGAGGCCTACGCCGATCTGATGACCCAGCCGAAGGGCGTGCTTGAGCGTATCTCCGCGCTCATCTCCGGCCAACGCGGTGGTTCACGTTCTCCTGATCCCGAAGAGGAGCAGGATCGCCGCCACCACTGGTTCAAGCGCTGGCTTCGTCCCCGCGCCAAGTAACGACTGGCTCCGGTCACCGTACCTCGTCTATGTACCAGATACCGTCCTGATACACGAATACCAATGTCACCTGATAGACCGGGTTCGCACCGGGGATGACGCCGAGTCCCGTTGGATCAGCGAAGATGATCGTCACCGCGATACGGCCATCGGCCAGTGTCGTCATGCTCTGCACATCTTCGATCACAATCGCGTTCTCGACATCGACTGGTATGGCAGGCGATGTCGCCCGGCTGGTGAACTCGTAGCTGGCTCCCTGCGGGAAGATCTCCTGCAACATCGATGGTGTGAATAGCCGCACCTGGCTACGGAACTCGCCCTGATTGGCGCAGTTCACCAGCTGCTCAATCGTCCACATCACCTCGTTTGTCTGCTCCGGTGAGACATCGGCATCGGCCGCTCGTACCAATGGTGTACCGCGACGCGTCTCCGGATGGATACCGTGGTGGAACACCTCCGGCACCTCGTTGAATCCGAGAGGAGTGACCTCGCAGGCAGCCAGCGCTGGTGAAGTCTCATCGGTCCGCGCCTCCGGATTCTGCTGCCACCACTGGATGTAGGCGATGACATCGCGGATACCCTGGTCCTCGAGTTGACTGCGGAAACCGGGCATCGCAGTTCCCTGCATACCGTACTGAATCCAGTAGATCAGGTCAGCATTGCTGTGTACCTTGGTGTGCGGCGCATCGAACGATGCCGGTGGCGGATTCAACGCCGCTGCCAGTGGACCGTCACCGCGCAGATTGGCACCGTGGCAACTGGCGCAATAGTTGGCGTAGAGATCCTCACCGCGCTTGACCATCACCATATCGCTCGGATTGATGGCACCTTCGCCGGTTTCCACCGCCAGAATCGGATCGATTCTGCCCTGCAGGATGACGACCACCGCCAGACCGATGGCGATGGCGGCAAGTCCACCGGCTTCCTTGCGGAGTGGACCGCGTGCGGTCGCGGCCGTGGCGATGCCAAGCACACCCACGAACGCCAGACCGATACCAGCAAGGCCGGATACCGTCGTGAACTTCCACGGTGCCGCTGGCAACGCGGCATTGGTGGCCTGCGGTCCAAATTCCTGCTCGAAGGTCGCGATACTGGCCGCGAATCCCGGTTCCTCAATCCGAACGGTGATACGCCAGATTCCGTCAATGCTGAACTCGGTGCCGTGGTGCTCAAAGGCATTGCCTTGCACCCGGTACATCTGCACGCTCTTGCTCCCCAGCTCCGGATGATCCGGACTACTGAGATCGAGGAAGATATTCGTCTCTGTTTGGAGATAGGTGCCCGGTGTCTCCAGCCGAATGTGGTTGACACCCGTCCGTCCTGGCGCGATCAGCAGCACACCATCACGGCCATCAAACGAGAGATGCTCGCGCACCTGCACGGACTCGTCGACGAGTTGATCTCGCGCCGTCGGCGCGGTCTGTAACCCGGCGATGGTGAGCAGCAAAACCGCGGTTGTGACCGCCAGCGCTGCCGCGCTGCGTCGCGCGAACATGGCAAGCGGAATCAGCACCACACCCACGATGACCGCCGCGATCGCGAAGCCCCCGAAGGTTGTCTGCGTCAGCGCGTCCATATTGCCGATAAAGTCATCGGTAAGCAGGCCCCCTGCGAACGCCAATGTCAACATGGCGGCGATCAGGAGCCACCGGAATCGGTGGTTGATATCGCTCGCAATGGTTGTCGACACCCGGAGAGCCAGAGCAATCCACAACGCGCCACCAGCCAGCGTTAACGCCGCCAGCAGGAACAGATAGGCGAGGGTCACCGTGGTGACTCGCCCCACATCATCGGCAACGGCGTGTCCACTCAACACCATCGGTAGTGGTAATGCTAGACTGAGCACCCATAGCGCACTATTGGCGATGCGTGCGCGATGGCTATACCACCACGGCGAGATTGCCAGGCCGATGCCGAGCAGTACCAGCAATCCCATCTGCACGATCCACCAGAAACCGGCGTCCGTGTGACCGAGCGTTGCGAACAAGCTGTCGAGCGTATCCTCGCCCCAGCTTCGGGCAAGCAGATCCAGCAGCGAACCACCAACGGCGATACCCAGAGCGACCCAGGCCAACTGCTGCATCCGCAGCGTTACCGGGCGAGCATCGGCGCGATGAACACCCAGAACCGGGCGAATCACACCCTTCCAGATCGGCCAGAGTGCTGTCATTGCGGCCAGACCAAGCAGTGTCAGCCAGCGCGCTCCGATCGTGTACCAGGTTGAGGTATGACCCTGACCGGATTGATCCGTCGGGATGGTGATGATATTCGCGTCCTCAGGATTACCGACACTGAAACTGCTCCAGCCATTGCTGGACGATCCATCCTCGGCCGAGACGGCCAGCCAGGTGATGGTATAGACGCCATCCGGAAAGATAGCGGGCAGCGAGATCGTGACCGAGCGACCATCGGTACCGAAGACGACGGTGGTGCCCTGAACCTCCTGACCATCGGTTGTCAGCAGCCGGAACTCGCTGGCCTCCTGATCGAGTCGTTCGTCGAAGCCGAGACCGAGCGCAGTCGGTGTGCGTTGGAGGATTTCGCCATCGATCGGTGTGGTTCGCACCACCTCCGGTGCAGCGGTCGCCGTCGAACCGGTAGCGATACCGAGCAGGACGATAGCCATCACCATCACCATGAGGTGAGTTGTATGAACACGGAGCGAATGAAGCACGCACGTCATCGGGCGATCTTCCTGTTCTGCTGAGCTAGGCGGTTCGCTTCCGCCACAGGATCAACGCGGCACCCACAATCGCAGTGGCGGCCAGCGGTGTCGCCAACTGCTCGATCACCGTGCCATAGGCGACATTGGGGAACTCGAAGTCTGATCGCTCCAGCACGGGCGAGATCCCATCGGCGACGATATAGAACTCGTTGATCTCGACACCATCAACACTGCCACTGACGGTAAAGCTGTAATCGCCAGCCTGCATCGGGATGAAGATACCGGTATAGACTCCGGGTTCTGACTCGGTCAGCGTGAATACGCGCACGGCTTCCATGAACTCGACCTGCGCATTCAGGCTGTCCGTCAGACCGGTGACGGGTTCGCCGCCTTCGGTGATACGGATACGAATACCGTTCGTGTCACCCAGGATCGCTGGTTCGTGTATGAAACCGACTGTGATCTCGAAGCGATCGTCGACGGTGCGTGTGATCGGCGCAGCCTCCACGCGGTACACCGTGAAGAAGCCAAGAATGAAGATGAGAATCAGAATGAGCCATCGAGCAGACACGTTTTGCCTCCGAGGGTTGGACGACGGCATTCGCAGCCGAGGAACGTCACCTGATATTAACATGCGGGTCGGAGAGAGGATGTCGGCAAAATCCCTCTGGAAAACCACAACGGTCCCGCCAACTGGCGAGACCGTTGTGTGTATTCGGACTGATATTAGTAGTGAATCACCACCGGCATACCGATATAGGCGATGTTGTAGAGGTATTCGGCGGCCCATTCCGGCATATTGATGCAGCCATGGCTCATCGGTGTACCGAAATTATTGTGCCAATAGGTCCCGTGGATGGCGTGCCCCTCGTTGGTGAAGTAGAGCACATCCGGTACCGATGGGACATTGTAGTACTCGCCGCCCAGCACGCCTTCCATATCATCGGATGGATACATCGTCAGCACATAGAACGTACCTGTCGGCGTATCGAATCCGGATCGTCCGGAGCTGATATAGAGCTCGTAAAGAACGCGATCTCCCTGGAAGATGGTCATGTACTGCCAGCTCAGGTTGATATCGACCCATACCTGACCGCCACCATAGACGTAGCCATCGAATGTCTTGATCGGGGGTATGAACAGGGACTCGGCATAGGTTGGAATATCACCCTGCGGTGATGGATCGGTGGCGATATCGTACTTCTGCGCCAGGATCTCTCCGACGGGTACCATCTGAACACCTTCATCTGGTGTCCACCGCAACTGGCCGTACTCGAACGCCTGATAGGTCACACCGCTGACCGTGTATTCCTGCGAGATCGGATTGCCGAGATAGTTGACATCGCCGGTTGCCCACCAGAAATCGCGGAAGGCACCGAAGATGGTGTGCTGGCTTGATGGCACGTAGGTCACATTCGGATCAAGCGCCGTCTCGGAGTCCGGACTGATGGGCAGCCAGGCTTTCATCAGGTCAGTTGCTGGTGTGAGGTCATTGGGAACACTGGTGCTGGCGATCAGCGATCGCTGCAGCACCTGGGGTCGCATATCCTGCCCGACCTTGCCGAGCTGGAATTGCCGACCGTTGGGTCCACCTTCTGGCCAGTACTCGAAGCGAGCGTACTGCAGGTACTGAATGATATGACCATTGGCCAGCGTGATCTCAGGAGTGATCGGGAGTCCGTAGTTGGCTCGACCGTTATTTCCGCGCCAGAAATCAAGGAACAGCTGATCCAGTGATTGTCCGGTTTCCTGGAAGTAGACGGTACGTGGCGCGCTCCATTGTGCCGCGGCCGGTGTGGCCAACCCCGGTGCAATGCTCATGAGAACCATCGCCAGGCTGGCGATGAGCATACTGAGCTTACGCAACCCCAATCGAGTACCGAACATGTTTCCTCCTGTCACCCCGTGGTCTTCTGCGATGAGGATCAATGCTCCTGGCATACAATCCCGTTCTCTACGTTAACGCGTGACGCGCTGAAAAGGATTCTCTTTGCTGCGCGAAAGTAATTGGCACAGCAGATGTGTACGTACACTATACGGTGTCACGATATGCTCCGTAAAGGCCCTATTAGTTCAATGTAATGTCCAGGCTGATATCGAGGCTGGGTGCCGAGTGTGTGAGCGCACCTGACGAGATCAGATCGATCCCCGTCGCCGCGATTTCCGGCAACCGCGAGAGCGTGATCCCACCGGATGCTTCCAGCAGCGCGTGGTTACGGTGAGCGTCTCTGATGACTACGGCCTCCGCCATCGTGATGGTATCCATATTGTCCAACATCACGATATCGGCACCGGCATCCAGCGCCTCACGTAGTTCGTCCAGATTGGTGACTTCGACCTCGATCTTCAGCGTATGCGGTGCGGTGGCGCGGGCGGCGGAGATCGCATCACTGATGCGGTGCGCACCACCGATCGCGGCCAGGTGGTTGTCCTTGATAAGCACACCATCCGCCAGACCGAAGCGATGATTGCTGCCGCCACCATGCTGAACGGCTCGTTTTTGCAGCAGTCGCATACCGGGTGTGGTTTTGCGCGTATCGACGATGCGAGCCTTTGTTCCGGCGATAGCGGTGACGTATTCTGCCGTGATCGTAGCCACGCCACTGAGCCGCTGTACAAAGTTCAGCGCCGTGCGTTCCGCCGTCAGGATGTTGCGGGCGTTGCCCCGCACGATCGCGATGCGTTCGGGATTACTGACCGACTCGCCATTCGACTTCAGCGCCTCGAACTCGATGCTGGGATCAACGGTATGGAACACGCTCTCCGCCACATCCATCCCGCTCAGGACTCCATCCTGTTTTGCCAGCATAACGGCGGTCGCGGTGCGGTCGGCAGGGATAGTTGCCAGCGAGGTGATATCGCCCGTGCCGATGTCTTCGTTCAGGGCCAGTTCGATCAGCGCCCGCACATCGGGTTCAAGGGTTGTGGTCATCGTTCTCTCCCGTCGGTGCTACGTTGCACCGAGATGACGTTAAGGATACGCCCTCACTTCCGACCACACAAAAGACGGGTGCCGCGTTGGCACCCGTCGATGTTGATACATGGTTGACTGGAGCTACGCGGCTGGTGTTGCTGAATCTTCCCCATCCGTGAGGTCGCTGTGGCCAGCCGCTTCGATTGTCGCCCTGGTGGAATCGACCTGTTCCTGTGTAAATCCGCAGTAGTTGATGGCTTCCCGGTCCCAGTACGACACCAGGCGAGTCTTGCCAGCGGCGTGAGCTTCCTCGACGGTGCCGACGTAGATCTGGCCGTCTTGTGACTCCTTGTTGACATCCGGAACCGCCTCGCAGACATGGAATACCTTGCCGCTCTTGGTCCAGAAAACCTCGTCCTTGCCAGTGAGCGTGAGAATGATGCTCTGCTCAGCGGCATACTGCTCCTGCGAAGGCGACTCCCAGGAGATACCGAAGGCCATCGCAATAGCGAGAACAGCGATGCCGATACCACCGGCAATGCCCTTCTGCTTGCTGTCCATATCCTTGTTCATGAAGATCATAATGATCAATGGCAGGAAGGATATGATCGCCATGATCGCGCCAAGCTGATTCTGTACCCAGAATCGGAACGCATCTTCCTTTGAAGCGGGATCGAGCCGATTGGCCTGCTTCCACATCATGGAACCGGCGATCGAGAAGATACCGGTGACCACAATCGCCGCGATGAGCAGGACCATATTCACCGGAACCTGCTTCAGAATCCAGAAAATGGCGAATATCTGTACACCGATAGCTACCAGCCATCCAACCCAGGCCAGGATGCGTAGCTTGTTCGCCTTGCTCTTGGCCTCAGGTGTCGGTGTCCAGACCGGTTCGCTCGATTTGCTTTTAGTCGTTTTCTTGGGATCCGATTCCTTGCGGACGACCTTCTTCTTGCCTGTTGATTGCTCGCTCACATCACTCCCCCCGGAGATGGGTATGCCTTTTCAGTTCGCATACCGCACGTCGCTATTCCTTTGTCGCAGGATTACTACGATTCGAATGATGAAATGGTACCCAATCGCCCATCGTCCAACAATAAGATTCGACAGACTAGCAGCTATCGCCTGCGTCGGAACCGTTCCTCGGCGCATGCCAGCCCAATCGGTAGCGGAACACACCACTCGGGTGCTTGCGACGCCCGACCATCTTGAAGCCACACGTCTTGTAGAAGCCGATCGAGTCGTCGTCGGTCTCGGCGGTCAATGGCCGCCGCCCGGACCGTCGCAGCGCGTCGGTGAGCATCAGCCTCCCGAATCCCTGGCGACGAAACTCCGGTAGCACCGCGATGATACCGATCTGATTTGCCATGCCATCACGCTCCAGCGTGTAGGCCGCGATTAGGTTGTCGTGGAGCCAGCCACCGATAACCCGGTTGTTGGCACCGACGCGAGTCTGATCGATTCTGATCTGGGCAGCTTCGGCGGTACCTTCGCCGGTGGCATCGGCCAGCACCTGAGCCGCCGCGGTGTCGTCGCTTTCCGGAAGTGGCCGCAGTTCGAAACCCGTATCCGGATCGATAAAGATAGGAGCAGTGTTGAAATCGACAGACATGGGCTAATCCAGTGTGAGCAGTGGCAGGTAGTCTCGTTCGCGGGTGTAGGGACCGATCAAGACGAGATTCATCATCTCTTCTTTAATGAGATCGTTGGCAAGCTCCTGTACCTGGTCTGTGGTAACGCTGTCGATGTGCACCATCATCTCTTCCGGTGTCTCGATATAGCCATAGGTGCTCTCCTGACTACCGACCCAGCTGGCGACCGAGCGGCTATCCTCCAGCCCCATCAGCAATCGACCCTTGCGCAGTGTCTTGGTGCGTTCCAGTTCTTCCTCGGGAACCGGTTCATCGCGTAGTTTCTTCAGCTCGCCCATGATCGCGGTGATGGTTTCATTCACGCGCTCGGTATCCGTGCCAGCGTAAATCACACCCTGACCGATATCCTCATGGCTGCGGAAGTAGCCGTAGACACTGTAGACCAGACCGCGCTTCTCCCGAATCTCCTGGAATAGTCTCGAACTCATGCCACTGCTGAGAATCGCCTCGATCGTGCTCTGCACATACCGGCGCTCGTCGTGATAGCTGAGTGCCGGAAAACCGATGCAGAGATGGGCCTGCTCGGTATCCCGCGTCAGGAGTCTGATGCGTTTCTCGTTCTGGTCGCTCTTGGCGAGTGTGTTTGTGTGTGGATTGATGGTTACCGACAGATCGCCGAAGTACTTCTCTGCCAACGCGACGACCTCGTCATGCTGAACATCACCGCCAGCCGCGATCACCAGTCGATCGGCACCGTAGTTCCGCAGAAAGAAATCGACCATCGCCTCCCGATCGATATTGGCGACCGTTTCCTCGGTGCCCGCGACATCGCGGCCAACGGGATCGTCGCCCCAGACAAGCTGATCGATGACATCGTGGACCAGATCCTCCGGAATATCCTGAATCGCACGGATTTCCTCGAAGATGACCTTGCGCTCCTTCTCCATCTCATCGGGATCGAAGGTGGAGTTGAGCATCATATCGGCCAATACATCGAAGGCTAATGCCAGATGCACGCCGGGTACCTTGGCCCAGTAACTGGTGTTCTCGCGACCGGTGCCCGCATTGAGAATGCCGCCAACCGATTCGATCTCCTGCGAGATGATCATCGGATCCGGTCGATTGCTGGTGCCCTTGAACAACATATGCTCGAGGAAATGCGCGGCACCGGCGATCGGTGCCGGTTCGATGCGGCTACCG
Source organism: Thermomicrobiales bacterium (assembly GCA_023957015.1). Taxonomy (GTDB): domain Bacteria; phylum Chloroflexota; class Chloroflexia; order Thermomicrobiales; family UBA6265; genus UBA6265. The sequence continues at coordinate 24,158 of JAMLHR010000024.1, forward strand.
ACGTTGTAGGCGATGATCAGACTGGCGGATTTCACGCCTTCCATGCGCCCGGTAACGATACGAACACCATTGGGGAGCGTTGTTTTGCCATATGGAGCCACAGGCTAATTGTCCTTTGTCGTGAACTGCTGCAGGAACTCCAGCAGCATCTGCAGTGCGCGTTCGGTACTGGCCGCGGTGATCTCGGTACGATCACCCGCGAAGATATGCTCCTCGCAGGTCGTTCCTTCAGGGCCCGCGACCGCGATATAGACGAGCCCCACCGGTTTGCGATTGGTGGCACCGGTTGGACCGGCGATACCCGTGGTGCTCACCGCGATGGTGGCATTGAGCGCTTGCTGCGCACCCACCGCCATCCGACGGGCGCATTCATCGCTGACCGCGCCGGGATTGTCCAGTACATCGCGTGGGACACCGAGGATCGTGTGTTTGACGTCATAGGCGTAACTGACGATACCGCCCATGAGATAGGTGGAGGCACCGGCGGGTGCCGCCAGTCTGCTCGCGACCGCACCTGCGGAGATGCTCTCGGCGGTAGCAATGGTGATCTCGCTCTGTTGACCGAGGAGATCGAAAATACATTGTTCTGGTGATGGCGAGCTGGTCACGATATCGTTCTCCTGCATGCGCTCAACTATCCTCTAAGTATCGCGCAGTTTCTACTGCTCGTGGAATCACGAAGGGAGCGATCTGTGGAACTGGACATCACCTTTCGCCGCGTCGATCTCGATCGGGATCTGCCATTCCTGTTTGCCTGGCTGGCCGATGAGGATGTGCACCATTGGTACGACGAAGGCGAACACTCACTCGAAAACTACCGCCACAGGTTTGCGCCGGAACCGACAGTCAACAAGTTCATCGTCGAGATTGATGGGACTCCGGTTGGCTATCTGCAGACATACTGGCTCTCCGACCCGAACCGGATTACGCTTCCCAGCTGGGGCTGGAGCACGATGCGGTTTCCATTGATGTCTTTATCGGCGAGGCTGCGTTCAGAAACAGGGGTTTGGGAAGTACCGTGCTTCGGGCGGCATTGAGTCAAATCGTTTTCGGCGAGATGGGTGCCGAGCACGCCTGCATCAATCCCGCACCGGAGAATATCCGCGCGATCAAGAGTTACGAGAAGGCGGGTTTCGTGCAGGACCGCATCGTCTATGTTCGCGATAGCCAGCCAGAAAATACCGGCCATGAGCGCATCATGCTGCAGTCTCGGGAAGCGTTTCTCTCACGGATTGCCAACACGGACCAGTGAAATGGTGCTGATATCGTAACCGCTGGTCGTGTGTGGCATCACCAACCAGGTTGCTCCCGCGTACTCCATACAGGTGCGCGAGGCATCCGCCAGCGAACCCCAATTGGGGAAGATCAGTTCCTGTTGACAGCTCGCCATCGAATCCTGTCGGAACATGAAGTAGACGGTATAGTTACCGCGCCCCGCAACGTGGAATGTCATCGTGTTTTGGCCACCGCCGACGGCATCAATGGTCGCGAACTGAGCATCAACAGGATTCGAGGTCGCCAGCAAGATATCGCCATCGTGAACGGCCAGCGGTTTGCAACCGACGATTGATGTCAGCGTTCCGTTGACCACCGTTTTCGGTGGACATTCGCGCATGACGATCTGCATCGTATGGTCAATCAGACGAGGTTGCATCTCCGCCATCGCCGTCGGCAGAATCGCGAGGAAGAGCAGGGCACCGAGCGGATAGATGACACCCATCGTGTGATCGCCACTCATCCACTCGCGTGTCAGCACCAGCACCAACGTGATGGCAGCCAGACCCCAGATAAGTCGGGTACTGAGATCATGTCGGAGATCGGTGATCGCCGCGAAATCCTGGTGCTGGATCGCTCGTAGTTGGACGAGCTTCCAGATATTCCAGATTGCGACCGGGATCATGAGCGCGATCAAACCGTTGATCGCGAAGTCCAGCACCCGCAGTCGCGCAAACGCACGTTTCGCGTTCGGCGATGGCAGGAAGATGGAGTAGTCGCGTACCTGATACATAACGGTCGCTCCGAAGATGATTGATTTGGTACGTAACCAGATTGTATCAAAGCGCGATATCGTCTTCGTTGGCTCGCAGCGAGTCTGCGGCATGCACGATTTTTATGCCTACGCTCGGGCTTGATGGCTAGCACTGGGGCTTTTCGCGGTACATCTACCGCGAAGGGCAGTTGGCTCCACCCTCTGCAAGGGAATCCCACATACAATTGCAGACGATGACTCTTTGCCGCTATATCAGGGACGTACCATGGAAATCTCGCATCACCTCGCCGATTGGCAAGATCCAGCCGTCACCCACCGCAACCGGCTCGCGCCACGATCGCTGCTTATACCGTTTGAGGATGACGCCACCGCGCTCGCCGGTGGTCGGGAGCGGAGTCCGTGGTATCAGGTGCTTAACGGTGTCTGGGATTTCTACTACGCGGACTCGATGGGCGCGGTCCCTGTCGATGCCCATGCGCTGAACGCGGACACCTCGCAATGGGATACCATCCCCGTTCCCTCCGTTTGGCAAATGCATGGCTATGGCATACCACAGTACTGCAATGTGCAATATCCCTTCCCGGTTGATCCGCCATTCGTGCCGGATCACGCCATGGGCTGTTATCGCACGACCTTCCGCGTGCCACCACGATGGGATGATCGCCGACTCCACCTCACCTTCGATGGCGTCTGCAGTGCCTTCACCGTTTGGTTGAACGGCGAGGAGGTCGGATTCAGCAAGGGCAGCCATGTGCCTGCCGAGTTCGATATCACCGATCTCGTTCGCGATGGCGAGAATCAGCTTGCAGTCATCGTTCATCAGTACAGCGATGCCAGCTATCTGGAAGATCAGGATATGTGGCGACACAACGGCATCTTCCGCGATGTCTGGCTGGCTGCGTTACCATGCAATTACGTTCGCGATATCACCGTCACGACCGATTTGGCTGAGGATTTCGCCCGTGCGACGATGACCGTCGTGGTCGATGGTGGCGATGACGTTGAGGTCACGCTCTACGATCCAGACGGCGCCGAAGTAGCGGCACAACCAGTCACCGATGGTGTCGCCACGTTCGATGTCGATGCACCGTTCCTGTGGAGCAACGAGGATCCGCGGTGTTACACGCTGTTGGCTCGTAATCGCACGAGCGACGAGATCACGGAAGTGCAGCGGCAAACCGTGGGCTTCCGCACCGTTGAGATTCGGGATCAGCAGTTGTGGGTAAATGGTGTCAGCATCAAGATTCAGGGTGTGAATCGGCACGATGACCATCCCGATTTCGGCTTCGCTGTGCCGCTGGATGTGATGGAAACGGATATCGTGCTGATGAAGCAGTACAACGTCAACACCGTCCGCACCAGTCACTATCCGAACGACAGCCGTTTCTATGATCTCTGCAATCTGCATGGTCTGTTCGTGATCGATGAGACCGATCTCGAAACCCACGGTATGAGCGCGACCAATATCAGCGATCTCTCCAACGATCCCGCCTGGCAAGCTGCTTATCTTGATCGCATGCAACGGATGTACTATCGCGACAAGAACCATCCAAGCATCATCATCTGGAGTCTCGGTAACGAGAGTGGCTATGGCTGCAATCAGGATGCGATGTATGACTGGCTCAAGGCACAGGATCCAGCGCGACCAATCCATCTCGAGATCGAACACAAGCGCGGTGATACACCGGTCCACGCCACCGATATGCTCAGCACGATGTATCCGGATTTGGAGACGGTGATTCGGCAGGGACATTCGGACGAAGCAAAGCCGTACATCATGATCGAGTACGCCCACGCGATGGGGAACAACGGCGGCATTGCCGATTACTGGGATGTCATCCGCCAACACAAGCGCCTTATCGGTGGGCTGGTGTGGGAGTGGAGCGATCACGGTATCCGCCAGTTCACGGATGATGGCCGTGAGTACTTCGCCTACGGCGGCGACTTCGGTGAGTTTCCTCACGATGGGACGTTCTGCATCGATGGCCTCACCAATCCGGATCGCGCACCGCATCCGCACCTGTCCGAGATGAAGAAGGCGTATGAACCGATCGCACTTGAACTGGTCGAGGCGGCATCCGGCACGATTCGGCTGACGAATCGTCGTTACTTCACCGATCTGAGCGATGTCACCGTACGCTGTGTCATCAGCTCCGGTGGCGAACCCGTGATCACTGAGTGGCTGGATGTCGCTGACCTACCGCCGGGTGAATCAATCGAGCTGATTCTGGAGGATCTCTCGCTCTACGCCGAGGAACCGGATACTTGGCTCGATTGCTACGTCGAGTTGCAGGAGGAGACGAGTTGGGCCGCGGCACATCATGAAGTCGCGCACATCCAGCTCTGTATCTGCGAACCACAGGGTGCTGGTATCACATCGAATCCGGTTGGTGTGATTTCGGTTGATGAATGCCAGCACGAGATTGCTGTCCGGACCGAGCGCGGCGAGTTGATGTTCGATAAGGTTGTGGGCACGATCTCCAGTTGGTCGATCAACGGTCAACCGCTGATCGTGAATGGCCCGCTCTTTGATGTCTATCGCGCTCCCACCGACAACGATAAGTGGGCGCTGGAGCAGTGGGATTGGGCGCGGTTGGCTCAGTCATCTGTGCAGACGCGCTCGGTGACAGTGGAGCTGGTGACCGCAGAATCTGTTGTCATTCGCGTCGATGCTGTGCTGGTGTCGCCGTCCTTACCGCCGCTGTTTACGCTGATCACGCGGTATACCATCCACGGTAATGGCGATGTGATGGTGGAGACAATCGCGACACCGGGGTGCACCGCACGTGATCTCGAGACATTGCCGCGCATCGGTCTGACGATGGAATTGCCGGGCAGCTTCGAGCAGGTGATGTGGCGCGGACTGGGTCCTGATGAGAACTATCCTGATCGGCAAGCGGCCGCTACCTATAACACCTGGGGCGATGAGGTTTCTTCCCTGATCCCGAACTACGTTGTACCGCAGGATTGCGGCAACAGGGGTGGCACGCATTGGGTGACAGTGAGTCCGGAACATGGTTTTGGCCTGCTGGCCTGGTGTGACGATGCCATGAGCTTTAAGGCGCTGCCTGTCACTGCTCATCAGTTGGCCGCCGCCGCCCATACCACCGACCTGGAGCCGGGTAGCACCACGGTATTGACGCTGGATCACAAGGTCTGTGGATTAGGCTCGTCCGTCTGCGGTCCACGGCCGCTGGACAAGTACCTTGTCCCGGCGGAGGAGTTCCGCTTCACGTTCGGATTGCGCCCCGTGCAGGTGTAGAGAGGATTGGTGGAACGCATGACTCCGAAGAAACACACTACTTCACTCAATAGTCGTCAGTAACTGGTTGCGTAACAGAGAGACGATTGAGTATCTAGGGCTGTGGGAGAGTTTGAACAACCCGGATTCCAATTCCTCGGAATTAGGGGATTAGGAGTTCGACAGGGTTCGCGAACCCGTTGCGTCCGGTGCAGGTGTAAGGGTACCCGTGGACCCGGGGTTCATCCCCGGGTTTCTGGGTCATCTCTACGTCCTCTCCCCAACCAGCCGTACGGTGACCAGAAACACCATGCTGATCAGCAGCAGCACGACGCTCATGACGATTGCCGATGGTAGATCACCGCTACCGAAGCGCTCGTAGATCGCCAACGGCATCGTTTGGGTGACGCCGCGACGGTTCCCCGCAAACATGATCGTTGCCCCAAATTCGCCGAGAGCCCGAGCCCAGGCGAGCACGGCACCCGCAACAATGCTGTTCCGCGCTAACGGCAACGTAATCCGCCGAAAGACCGTGAAGGGCGGTGCACCGAGATCGGCGGCCGCGTCTTCCAGATTGCGATCAACGCGAAGAAATCCAGCGCGGGCCGAGCGTACGAAGAACGGTGCGCTCACGAATACCTGCGCCAGTACCACGGCAGTAGCCGTGAATCCGATTTGTACACCCTGCTTATCCAACCAGCCGCCAACGGTTCCCGCTCGCCCGAAGGCGGTTAGCAGTGCGATGCCAGCCACTGCCGGCGGCAGCAGAATCGGCAAATCGACCAGCGCATCCACGATCCGCGCTGCCTTGCCGCTGCTACGAGCGAGGACATAGGCAAGCGGTGTGCCGAAAAGCACGACCAGCACCATCGCGATGGCACTGGTCGTCATACTCAGGACAATCGCGTCGAGCAGGATACCGCGAGTCCGGTCGTTACTTGCGGCTGCCCGATACTCCCACGCGCGCCACATCAGCGAGATGACTGGAAGCGCCAGAAAGGCGATGCCAACACCGGCGATGATCCACATCACGAACCATGTGCGTGACGCGCGGAATGTTGTCACCTACTCGAAGCCATACTCGGCCAGGATCGCCTGACCTTCGTCGCTCAAGACGTAGGAGATGAAGGCGTTCGCCAGTTCCGTATTACCACCTTCGACGGCGGCGATCGGATACTCGGCTCGGGTTGGCACGGATTCTGGGAACTCGATCACATTGAGCTCCACACCGGAAAGCATGCTGGCGGTAGCATCGCTGGCGTAGACCACACCAGCATCAGCTTCGCCGAGCTGGACCTTGGCCAGTACATCCCGTACATCCGCTTCCTCGGAGACGATGTTGCTATTGATACCGGCTACGAAATCCGCGGGCGCACCGTCGACGGATCCATAGGTGCAGAAAGCTCTGGCCGCATAGTTGCCGGCCGGGACATCTGGATTCGCCAGCACCAGGCGGACGCCATCACCGGTGAGATCATCGATGCTACCGATGCCAGCCGGGTTGTTCGCCGGTGTCACGATCACCAGTCGGTTGCCGGTGAAGGTCACCGGATCGCCGCTGATCAGTCCGCCTTCCTGCGCACGCTTCATCGTGCTGGTATTGGCTGTGGCCAGCACGTCGGCTTGGGCGCCTTCCTCCAGCTGGGTTACGAGTGTCTGCGAACCAGCGGTCTCAATCGTGATCGTGAGGCCGGGATGATCCGCCTCCAGCTTTTCCGCCATCTCGTTGTAGGCATCGGTAAGCGATGCCGCCGCGTAGATCGTCAACTCGCCACCGCCTTCCGGAAATTCAGTTGCCTCGAACACCGCTGGGGCTGGAGTCGCATCCGAGCTTGTCGTGGGTGCCGATGTGTCCTCGCATGCCACCTCCGCGCTCACGCCATGTGCGCTCGCGACGAATGAGGTCACGATCATCAATGCTGCCAGGAATTTGCGCATATGAGCCTCCTAGGTCCAGATGCGAGCGATCATCACGCCCGCTATACACGCCAGAATACCAAGAACGTTGCTGCCCACCAGATAACCAATGGCTGCCAGCCACCGATCCTGTTGGATCAACGACACTGCTTCATAGGTATAACTGCTGAATGTGGTGTACCCGCCGAGTATGCCGACGATCAGGAACAGCCGCAGCGACTCGTTATCGATGGCACGATCGGCGAAGATCGTCGCGAAAATCCCGATCACCAGAGCGCCGCTGAGATTGACGATACCGGTTGCCCAGGGAAAGCCCGTGCCCGCCCAACGCGATATCCAGCTTCCCAGCCAGAAGCGCGCGTTGGCGCCGAGGAATCCTCCGATTCCAATCCACAAGATATTCAACATGTCCGGGTAGTTCTCCGTAAAACCAACGGTAGCTATGCTCGCATTCTAGCGGAGTGCCGCACAGATCGCGATATTCCATGGAAATACGGGAGAACTCCTGGTTCAGGCGGCTTCTGAATCTGGCGGTTGGGCGATGCGGAGCGCTTCAACGAGCTCTCGATACAGTGTGTCGTTCGTAAGGAGTTCCTCATGAGCTCCCGTGGCGCGGATCCGTCCACCATCCATCACCACGATGCGATCGGCTTCGATGACGGTTGACAAACGATGTGCGATGGTGACAACGGCTCCGCGTTGGGCGCGGTTGCGGATACAGGCCTGGATTGCTGCCTCGGTGATGCCATCGACCTGGGCCGTTGCTTCGTCCAGAAGGAGCACCTTCGGCATCCGCACAATTGCTCGGGCGAGGGCGATTCGTTGGCGCTGCCCGCCGGAGAGTGGTGTATCGAGCAGCGATGTATCGAGACCGTGCTCCAAGGACCGCACCTTGTCATCAAGGCGAACTTCGCGCAAGACGTCCCAGAGTTCCTCATCGGTAACATCGGTATGCGTGAATGTGAGATTCTCGCGAATCGTACCCGGGACAACCGGGGTCTCCTGCTCCACATAGCCGAGTTGCCGTCGGATTTCCTGATGGGTCATGGCGGAGAAGGGGACACCGTTCAGGTAAAGCGCGCCGTCATCCGGCTCCATGAAGCGCAGAATCAGTGAGAAGAGGGTGGTTTTGCCCGCACCCGATGGTCCCACCAGTGCAACATGCCCATGACTTGGTATCGTGAGCGAGATGTTCTGCACCGCTGCCTGTGTACCCTCACTATAGGCATAGGTGACATTGTCGAGTGTGAGTGCGTGCGACTGATCCGGTTCCATATGGAGCGGCATCGCCAACACCGGGGTTTCCGCTTCCATCTTCATCGTTTCCAATTCGCGAATACGGCTGGCAGCCGCAAATCCAGACTGGAGAGACGTGATGCCCTGGCTGATTTCCATGATCGGGAACATGAGTCCAAAGGCATAGAGCAGGAAAGCGATGAGGCTGGAAACCTCCATCGCATTCTGGGAAACGCGCCAGGCACCCAGAGCCATAATCGCCACAATCGCCATCTGGATACCGGAAAAGGCGATCGTCCAGGCAAATGCCTGATATCGTATCGCCTTGACCCGGTGTAACTGGGCGTCACGCGCTTCCCCGACAACTTTCTCGATCTGCCGATCTTCAGCGACGCTCGCCTTGACGGTTCGGATCGCTTGCAGCGACGACTCCAATGTTGCCCCCAGACGGCCCATGGCTGCCTGGGAATTCTCCTCGGCCCTGGCGATACCGGGCATGAGGAGCATGAACAGCGCGACAACGATGATGACGGCTACCACCGTTGTGGCGAGGAGAACCAGATCCAGAATACCCATCAGGACCAGCGATCCGATCAGCATCACCAGTCCATTAACGATACCGACAAGCGATGTGGACGTCGCTTCCCGCAGCCGATCCGATTAGGGCGAGCGCAAGGCCAAGGAGAATCCGCGACAGATGTGGGCGTGTATAGGACCAGATGATGTCCCATTTGCGCGTTTCAGTGTTCAACCGGCATACCTCATTTGATCGTATCGGGTCATATATGTCCGATAATAGGACATATATGTCTCAATATGCAATGATAATGTCTTGAAATGACTTGTCGTTGTACTATGTGTGCCATATGAATACGTCGCCTCAGACCCTCACCGCCGCCCAGCTTCGAACTCGTACAGCCATACTGCGGGTGGCTCTCAGTATGCTGATTAATGATCGTTCGGCGTCCATGAGTGACGTGGCGAAGGAAGCGGATGTAGCCCGCAGTACCCTGCACCGCTATTTCCCGGAACGCTCGGACTTGATTGATGCGGTGGATGCTTTCGCCTCGCACCAGCTCGCAGAGATTCTCGACCATGCCCGTATCAATGAAGGGAATGCCGCAGATGCGCTCGTTCGCATTGCGCATGGTTACTTCGCCCAGTGGGATGTGGTGATGTGGAATTTCGTGGAGATCACGGTCGGAGCTTCATCCCGCCAGTCGAGTGAGGTTGATGCTCAACTGTTGGCATTGGTTGAACGTGGTCAGGCGGAAGGCTCCATTGACCACTCCATACCGGGTGCATTCATCCGGTACACCATTTACACCCTTGTCGATGCCGCATCCGAGTATGCCCGTAACCATCATCGGTCAGAGGCTGCCATGCTTATGGATGTAACCCTTCGCAAGCTCATCGCACCCTGACAACATCTCCTCGTTTCTGTGGTGGTAGGATTGCAGCCTGTTCGGAAGAGAGGAGCCCCTGTGACCGATTACGCCGCCATTCATGATCTGATGACCTCCCTGGCCCGCGAGGCGGGGGATTACGCTGTTGCCAGGTTGCGTGAGGGGATTGTCAGTCAGCAGAAGGGGCAGGGGATCGATGTCGTTACCGAGGTCGATGTCGTCTGTGAGAAGCGCATGATCGAGCGCATCCGGTCGCAGTTCCCGGATCACGGTATCACCGGTGAGGAGCACGGGGTTGTCTGCAACCCGGATGCGTCGCTCCAGTGGTTGATCGATCCGCTGGATGGCACCAACAACTACGTTCTCGAGATGCCGATGTTCGGCAACTGCATCACCGTACTGGAGGATGGCGAACCCGTCGTTGCCGCGGTGCACGATAGCGTCAGCATCATCACGACCTCCGCCTATCGCGGTGGCGGAGCCTGGCGGAACGGTATTCCGACCCGTGTCGGTTCCTTCCCCGATCTCGCACGCACAACCATTTCCTGGACACAGGGGTATGTTGTCACCATGGACGATCCGTGGGTTGGACGCGTGGTTTACGATCTGCAGCAGTCGTTCAAGCGGGTGCTGGGGACCTGGAGTCCGAGCATTGATTGGGGATTGATCGCGGCGGGTAGAGTTGGGGCCTTCGCTGCCTGGAAGAACGAACTGCACGACCTTTTGTGTGGTGAGCTGATCGTCTCGGAGGCTGGCGGTGAGATCTGGAAGAATGATTCCGGCGATCTCGTCATCGCTGGTGCACCAGAGGTGGTTGCGAAGATTCGTGAGGTAATCGGGGTTTAGTCGGGGATATCCAGGCTGTCGACGAGATTCATCACGGTCTCCCACGCCTCATCGAACGGAATGAACGTGTGCCGGACGGTATCACGGAGTGCATCGTAGTTTGCTTCGCTTCTTCGCTCCAGATCGGGATCGCGGAAAGCCGCCATAGTGGCGGGTACGCCTCGAGCCGCTGACTTTCGCAAAAGAAACTCTGCGATTTTCCTTCGGTCGATCTCGAGGGTTCCGTCCCGAATGATAGAAGCGATGTCAATTACGTCCTGACTGCGATACCTGTTTCGAGAGGTTTGTTGCAGGATAGCCCTGAGTTTCTCTGCCACGATGTCGTCGATTGACGATGTGTTGAGCACAACACCCTGATCACCGATAGGTGTCAGGTTCCAGGCACAAACCACCTCATTCATGCTCATTTCTACCGGTATCACATTTGCGCCGGGCTCGCCGGTCAGTAACCGGTTCTGCTGGAGTGGTTGATCGGGCAATGCGTAGGCAACCTTGCCAGCGAGCGTGACGAAGGTAGCATCTGGCCTCGGAGGATTCTTCTTGAAGGACTGAAGCCTTAGGATCGTGCCATGTTGGTCAATCGTGTTCCTAAGAGCCATGTCCAGCAGGGCATGCGCGTAATGCGTCAACTCGTCGGTGTCAGAGACTGAATCGATGAACGAGAAGTCGAGATCGGTGGTGCTTCGGTTTGGAAGATACACAAATTCGAGTGCGTTCCCACCTTTGAACACCAGTGATCGTCGGAGTTCGGTGCTACGTGCGACAGCACCGAGAATCAAGTATTGGGCATAGCGTCTTCCCGCTTCTGTTCGGGTAACTCCCTCAACTTTTGACCACGCTTCAATGTCCGTGAAGAGCGTAGGGAAATCAGTTCTCATATGTGTAGGTATGCCTCAACTGGAACGTTGATAGAAAGCCTCCATCGATGGCTAAACGAATCACCTGATTCGGCTGATCCCAGAAGCTTGTTTGATCCTCCACGAGCAGACTTGGCAGCCCACTCTTCAAATCGAGGATGACGAAATCCAATCTCTTCCGCTACGAAACCGACTCGTTGAGTGAGAACCTTGATATCAAATCGTTCTGTGTACTCGACTATCTTGTTGATATCAATGAAGTCCTCCGCAATGGCCCACGCTCGAATCACGTTGGCGATGCCTCCCGAGTATTCGGGCCACTGTAGTGATTCGATGAGTGTGCGTTCTTGATCGGATACACGTATTGGCACGGATCCGTCCCGTCCTTCGATAATGCCAAAAGTTTGATCGGTGGTTTTATTGAACCAACGCACTTTCGAGGTGATGATTTGCCTTGGACGATAAGCTGTGGGGAGGTCGAGACTTTCCCATTCGTCTTGCATAGTTCCCAGTATTCTCCCAGCCGAAACCTTACCGGTAGACACGGTCATAATCTTTGGCTGGTCATACGTGAAACTGTGATACTCGAGCGCGCTATAGTGGCTGATGGTTGCATATGGGTTTAGCTCGAAGAGAAGTTCTCTCTCTCGTAACGGCAGACGATCGGCATAGGGTGTTGTTACCGCATAGCACCCGGGTGCTGTTGGAATGGACTCGATCTGCTTTGAATGGACCATCCGACGATAGAGCTTGACAATGTCTTCCGTACTGCTTGGTGTATTGATCCATCGCCGTTCATCAACGGAGAGAAGATTTGTAGCCCGACGGAGGAGGATAAGCGACCTCCATTGCGAAGCCACCCTACGGTGTTCATCAGCTAGTGCTTTCAGGAGTGTGTCCGGAGCAGAAATCATTGGATCAGTAACTCGTCAGTACTTTGGTACATCGGCTGGTAGGCGTATCCCTGGTATTGTGGGACGTGAATAGCATAGATATACCCTATATATAGGTACTATACATCATCATTGCGTCCCGTGAGTGTCTTTTTCCGGGATGGGACTAACAAGGAGTGGCAAGTAGTTGACACTCCTTGTAATGGCCTTCGGGGACGTGATCTGTCTGGATACACCCTGTATTTAGGGTCTTGTGAGCCAATTCACGTCACAACTTCAGTTCCGGATGCGACACCATGTATTCCCGAATCGTTTCCGGATACAGTTCTCGCTCCGCCGCAAACACGCGATCAGCTAGCGCATGGACATCATCATCGGTCAGCACTGGTACGACGGCCTGGGCCAGCGGCGGACCGTCATCATAGACATCCGTGACAACGTGGACCGTCGCACCGCTCTCGCGATCGCAGTGCGTCAGCACGGCAGCGTGGACGCGATCACCATAGAAACCCTTGCCCGCAGCATAGGATGCAGCTTGCGGTAATAGTGCCGGATGGATATTGAGGATGCGATTCTCCCACCCTGGATGCACCAGCAATCGCCGCAGGAATCCAGCCATGATCACCAGATCGACTCGA
>JAMLHR010000025.1 GCA_023957015.1 Thermomicrobiales bacterium
CTTCACCGATGCCACCAAGGCTCAGGGCCATCGCGACGCCGGGGCAAAGAAGGTCATCATCACCGCACCAGCCAACAATGAGGACATCACGATCGTCCTCGGCGTGAACGAAGACCAGTACGATCCGGATTCGCACCACATCATTTCCAACGCATCGTGCACGACGAACTGCCTCGCGCCGGTCGCGAAGGTGATTCACGAGCGCTTCGGCATCGCCCACGCGCTGATGACCACCGTGCATGCCTACACGAACGACCAGAACATCCTCGACGCGCCGCACAAGGACTTGCGTCGTGCTCGCAGCGCTGCGCTCAGCATCATCCCAACCACAACCGGCGCTGCGCGCGCCGTTGCGCTCGTCATGCCGGAGCTCAAGGGCAAGTTCGACGGGTTCGCGCTGCGTGTACCAACTCCAACCGTCTCCATCGTCGATTTCGTGGTCAACACCACCCAGCCAGTGACCAGGGAAGCCGCAAACGCAGCACTCCTGGCCGCCGCCGAGACCGACGAGCTGCAGGGTATCCTCGGCTACTCCGAGGAACCGCTGGTAAGCACCGACTATCGTGGCGACAGCCGCTCCAGCATCGTTGACGCCCTCAGCACCATGGTTCAGGGCGATCACATGCTCAAAGTCGTCAGCTGGTATGACAACGAATGGGGCTATAGCTGCCGCGTTGCCGATCTGGTGGCGCTGATCTGCGAGGCCGGTTTCGAGGCCAACTAATGCATGAGGATGATGCGGGTGGGGCGACGCCCCACCCGCATCAGTCTGAAGATATCGAGGGATCAACATGACTCGGAGATCCATGACCTCGGCAGATGTACGCGGAAAGCGCGTCCTCTGCCGCGTTGACTTTAATGTGCCGCTCGATGGCAACACGATAACCGACGATACCCGCATCCGCGCGGCGCTACCGACGATCAATTGGCTGCGCGAGCACGAGGCAAAGGTGATCCTGTGCAGTCATGCCGGTCGCCCGAAGGGCAAGGTGGTGGAGAGTATGCGTCTCAGACCAGCCGGCGAACGACTGGCTGAACTGATCGATGTTCCCGTGATCATCGCACCTGACGTGACCGGCGATGCGCTCAAGGCGACGATTGCCGAGATGAGCGACGGTGATGTGCTCCTACTGGAGAACCTACGCTTCGATCCGCGTGAGGAGAAGAACGATCCGGCAATGGCGAAGGAACTCGCTGACCTGGCGGATATCTACGTCAATGACGCGTTTGGTGCCGCCCACCGCGCTCACGCCAGTACCGCGGGCATCGCAGACTACCTTCCTGCCTATCTCGGTTTACTGATGCAGAAGGAAGTCGATTCCCTCGGGCGGTTGCTGGACAGTCCGGATCGCCCGTTCGCGGCAATCATTGGCGGTGCCAAGGTAAGCGACAAGATCGCGGTACTTGAGAACCTGGTAAGCAAGGTCGATCACCTGCTCATCGGTGGTGGCATGGCAAACACTTTCCTGCTGGCGCAAGGCAAACAGATCGGCAAGAGTCTGGTTGAAGCGGATAAGGTTGATCTCGCCAACAAGATCATCGCGGACGCAGAAGCATCCGGCGTTACCTTGCATCTGCCAACGGATGCCATCGTTGCCGGCGATATCAAGGCTGAGGTCGGCACCGTAGTCTCCGTCGATGCCATTCCCGCAGATCAGGCGATCTTCGATATTGGCCCGGAGACAGCGCACGCCTATGCCGATATCATCCTCGGTATGAAGACCGTCCTCTGGAACGGTCCGCTCGGTGTCGCCGAGAATCCGGCTTTCGCGGGCGGCACAAGGTCGGTGGCCGAGGCCGTCGGTGCTACCGATGGCTTTACGGTTATCGGTGGTGGCGACAGCGTCGCCGCTATCGAGAAGCTCGGTCTGGCAGACAAGATCGATCACATCTCGACTGGCGGCGGTGCCAGTCTCGAACTGCTGGAGGGCAAGGAACTGCCCGGTATCGCAGCAATCCCGGAGGAATAGTCGATGACTCCCCCACTTCTGATCGGTAACTGGAAATCCAACACGAGCTATACCGAGGCCGTTTCACTAGTCGATGCTTCGCTGGAGGCGGTCATCGCTGCTGACGGCAAGGTCTGGGTGGGCGTAACCCCGCCATTCCCTTGGCTAATGGCATTACGCGAGCGCCTGGGCCAGGGTCACCTCTGGATCGGTGCGCAGAACTGCTCCGCCACCGAGATGGGTGCCTACACCGGAGAAGTCACCGCATCCATGCTCAAGGATTGCGTCACCTTCGTCATCGTCGGACATAGCGAGCGTCGGGCCTACTATGGCGAGACCGATGACGTCGTGCGCGCCAAGGTCACACGGGTACTGGAACAGGATCTGCACGCTGTCCTCTGCGTCGGCGAAGTACTGGAACAGCGACAGGCGGGTGATGCTGAACACGTGGTGAAGACCCAACTGCTGGCGGCACTGGAAGGGTATCCGGAGGACAAGTTGTACCGACTCGTCGTCGCGTACGAGCCGGTCTGGGCTATCGGTACCGGCGTGGCAGCCACAGCCGAGGATGCCGAAGACATGTGTGCCTTCATCCGCGGCGTGCTGAACGATCGCTTCGGTGATTCCAGCGACATCATCATCCAATACGGCGGTAGCGCCAACGAGAAGAATGCCGCGGAACTGCTGGCTAAACCGAACGTTGGCGGTCTACTCATAGGCGGTGCCAGCCTCAAACCGGATGCCTTCGCAGCGATGATTCAGGCGGCAGTGTCGCTAAGCTTGATCTGAATTTGGCCTGGTTTCTTGCCCTCAACGATTGAAGGGCACACTTCAGCGGTGCTACGCTTGTACAAACGCGTTGGCACCGCTGTACGCGTTTGTCTTTGTTGCATTCCGTAAGGATCATTCGTCTGTGGATATCGCGATCAATATCATGATGATCATCATTTCGGTGGTGCTCGTCTTCCTCCTGCTCTTGCAGACCAAGGGATCGGCGTTCGGCGGCCAGTTCGGCAGTGGTGGCGAGAGTATTCAGCGCACCCGCCGTGGTTTCGAGAAGACGCTGTTCCAGTTCACGGTCGGCATTGCTGTTTTCTTTGTGATCATCGGTGTCATCAGCAGCATCGCATTGAGCTAATCGAGGTGCATTGATCGCAGCCAGTGGATATACTTTCCTTGGCTCTGTCCCGTGGAAACGGGCGGCCGGGAAAACGTCCGCGGCGATCCCACAGCAGGAGGTATTCACACATGATGGGTCTTGGTTGGCAAGAACTTGCCATTATTCTCGTGATCGTTATCGTGATCTTCGGTGCCGGCAAGCTGCCGGAAATCGGTTCGGGTCTCGGTAAGGGTATTCGCGGATTCAAGGAAGAGTCTGGCATCGGCGCAGACGGCAAGCCGGTTGAGACCGCCATTGATGAAGGCAAGTCTCAGACGGCATCTACCATCACCGAGGCGAAGTCCACGGTTGGTGAGACAGTAGATCAGGTTAAGGGCACTCGCGCAGACGATATCTAGCGCGATCGTAAACCCACTTCTGTGGGTCGTTTGTCAAATCCAGCGGACGTACCGGGATGGGCCAAAGCTCATCCCGGTAGTTTTTCTAGCGTGATCTGCATAACCTGATGCAATATAGACGATGCACAACATGTGGCCTCACAGCCTGCAGTGAAATCTGGAGATCATGACCGAATCGACCCCTCCTCCCTTCTCCCCCCTGGAACCGACTCCGGAATGGCAACCAGTCCAACCACAGAAAAAGAAGAGCAGCTTCCGCGAGATCATCGAAACAGCAATACTGGCGATTCTGATCTTCGTGCTGGTGCGCAATATAGTCCTCAACTTCCGCGTCGATGGTGCATCCATGCTGCCAACGCTGGAGAACGGTGAGATGATCCTGGTCAATCGCAATGCTTATCGGGATCTCGATCTGGGCGATTTCATCGACTGGTTACCACTTGTCCCCGAGCAACACTGGTTCACGATCGTGGATTGGGGAACGCCAGAACGTGGTGACGTGATTGTCTTCACGCCCCCTCCCCCGGGCACTCAGAAACCGTATATCAAACGCGTTATCGGCCTGCCGGGAGACCACGTCAAGATCACCGCCGAGGGCCAGGTGCTCGTTAATGGTGTGGCGCTCGATGAAGACTACATCGGTACCTATCGCAATGAGTGCGTCAATGTCCCCAGTTTCGCGTATTGCGATGTCACCGTGCCCGAGGGCAGCTTCTTCGTCATGGGTGACCACCGAAGCAACAGCCAGGATTCACGCTACTTCGGCGTAGTGCCAGAGGAGCGGATTATCGGCAAGGCATGGACGGTCTATTGGCCACTGGATGTATTTGGACCAGTGGAGCACGAAGAGTACCCGGAACTCGGTGCCTAGCTCGTGATCGCACCGGAAACACCGATAACGGAAACAACGACACCCGAGAGCACCGATACGCATCCGGCGCGCACGGTGTTGCGAGAGATCGTCGAGATCGCGGTTATCACGCTCCTGATCTTCGGGTTAACCCGATCATTAGTCCTCAACTTCGTGGTCGATGGCGACTCGATGCTGCCGACGCTCGTCAGTGGGGAACGCATCATCGCAAATCGCAACGCCTACGGCGAGTTCAATCTCGGCGATCTGGTCGATTGGCTGCCTGGTGTTCCGGACCAACACTGGTTCACGATCATCGATTGGGGCGAACCTGACCGCGGCGATATCATCGTGCTTACACCTCTCCCACCCGGGCAACAGAAACCACATGTAAAACGGGTGATCGGACTACCTGGCGACCACATTCGTATCGATCATCGGGGCGATGTGTACGTCAACGACATCCCATTGCATGAACCCTACACAGGAGATTTCGAGAATACGTGTAGTGGATCGGGCAGCTATCGAAACTGCGATGTCATCGTGCCGGAGGGGAGCGTCTTCGTCATGGGTGATCATCGTAGTGATTCCGCAGACTCCCGGTATTTTGGGGTGGTGCCCTATGACCGTATCGAGGGCAAGGCCTGGCTGATCTACTGGCCACTCGGAAGCTTTGGCACACTCGCCCAACCATCGTATCCGGAACTCACGCCCACACCCTGATCTCAGGTGTAGAATGGATATCCAAGGAAAGGACGCACCGTGATCGAAGCGACCGTTGAAAGCATCCGCGTGAGTATGGTCACGCAAAACCGGGTTGTGATTCTGCGCGAGCTGAACGGTACGCGTCATCTCCCCATCTGGATCGGATCTTACGAGGCTGAAGCGATCGCACTGGAACTCCAGGGTGTCGCGCCGACTCGCCCGCTCCCCTACGATCTCATGTGCACGATGATCGCCGAACTCGGTGCCGATCTGGATCGCGTCATCATCAACGATCTCAACCACCGCGTCTATTTCGCGACGATCGTGTTGGTCGTGGGTGATCGCACGATCGAGATCGATGCTCGCCCCAGCGATGCGCTGGCGCTCGCTATCCGCTCCGATGCCCGGGTGCTCGTCGATGAATCCGTGATGGATTCCGCCGGTATCACCATGCTGACGGAGATGGATGTGGATCAGACGGAATCAGACACCGTCTTCTCCGGTCCGATCGACGAATCGATTCCGGACTTCACCGCGGATCTGGGCGTTTTCCGCGAGTTCATTAACTCCCTCGATCAGGACGAGAAGGACAAGGGTCTCTAGTACTTGTGCGCGGCTCCACTACTACACCTCCTGGCTAGCCGGCACGAAAGGAAACACATTGGACGATTTCGATCAGATCAAACACCTGGTTTTGCAACAGCTGAATCGCTGCGTCGTCTGTCACCGCGATTACGAATACGGTGATATCACCTCGGTGCAACGAAAACCCGGCGTGTGGACGCTGATGGTCGAATGCGAACAGTGCCACAGCCGCAACTACATCGCTGCCGTCACGAATGACGGCAATCCCGAAGACGCGATGCTGGAGGTGCGATCCCTAACACAGAAGGCAATGCGTGACCTGGCGCGGCACACCAGCCCGGATACCGAGGAGCTTGTCTCCGAAGCGCCGACCTCCGGCGAGCGTGTTACCGCCGTGGATGTGCTGGAAATGCACGATTTCCTCAAGGATTTCGACGGCGATTTCAGCAAACTCTTCCGCTCCAGCTAGAGCAGTTCGCTGCTATACTCTGCTTGGTAGAAGTTCGCGAAATGCGCACTGTTGCGCCTCCTCAACCGTGGACGCAACAGGGAGGAGTTCCGAGTGGTTCAGCCGGATCATACACACGCCCCCAGGCCCGTACCATCGCCGTACACAGGCCGTCAGGAGATCGATCTCGACCAGGTACGCGAGATGCTCTCCCACTTTACCTACAGCGATCACGAGGAGGCTCAGGAATTGATCCTCTCCGCGCTGCAGGAGATCAACGAACATTTCGGCTGGGTATCCCACGAAGCAGCAGAGATCGTTGCCGATCATCTCGGTACTTCGGCCACCCGCGTATTCGCGATCCTTACGTTTTACGCCGATTTCCGCACCACACCGCGTGGTCATCATCACATGTTGCTCTGCCACGGTATGAGCTGCTATGTCATGGGTTCCAGCAAGCTGGTGCAGAAGGTTCGCGATGAGTATGGCATCGGTGATGGCGACACCACACCGGATGGTCAACTCAGCGTTCAGGTTGCCAACTTCTGTCTCGGTGTCTGCGATCGTTCACCGGTGGTGAAACTCGACGATGAATACTACGGTCATGTCAATGCCGACGACCTGACTGATCTCGTCAATCGTGCCATCGAGGGTCGCGAGGCCATGCATGCGAGCGAGGTGAATCATGGTTAGTGTGAAACCCAGCGCGCATCTGACGAGGCTGAATAGCAAGGACGATTACATCGCCTTCCGTGAGCATGCACACCGTAAGTGGGATGCCCTCTGGAACGGCGATGCCACGCTTGTTTCCGTTGGCGTCGGTTCCTCCAGTATCGCCAAGGGTGCACTGGAAGTACTGGAACAGGCCCATCAGGTCGCCGGAGATGCCATTGTCCGCGAAGTCAGCGGTAACGGTGCCTTCTGGATGGAACCATGGATCGAGATCAAGCGACCCGGTGTTGATCCGGTTGTTTATGGACCACTGACGGTCGACGATGTTGCCGGCGTGATCGCTGGCACGCGTGATGATCTGGCAGTCGGTGTCCGCGGTGAGAATCCGGTCGGAGATATCCGCCCACTCACCGAGATCGATTTCTTCAAGCACCAGGTGCCACTCCTCACCCGTAATGCGGGTGTGATCGAACCCGATAGCATTGAGGATGCGATCGCGCGCGGTGCCTACGATGGCTATTTCAAGGTTCTCTTCGAAATCAGCCAGGAACAAGCGATCGCCGAAGTGACCACCGCCAATGTCCGTGGCCGTGGGGGCGGAGGATTCCCGGCTGGTATAAAGTGGGAATCCGGTCGCAAGGCACGCAACAATCCGAAGTTCATCGTCTGCAACAGCCACGAGGGTGAGCCAAACGTCTATAAGGACCGCCACCTGCACGAGTGCGATCCTCATCGCATTCTTGAAGGCATCATGATCGCCTGCATCGCCTGCGGTGCCGAGCGAGGCTATAACTATATCGGTGGTGAGTATCCGCTGGGTATCCGTCGCTTCCGCAAGGCTGTCGCCAATGCCGAACGCCTCGGTCTGATCGGCAAGAACGTGCTCGGCACAGGCAAGAACGTCGCCATCCGGGTTCGCACCGGTGGCGGTGCCTACGTCTGTGGCGAGGCGTCCGCGCTCATGTACTCCATCATGGGCGTACGCGGTCAGCCGCGCACCAAGCCGCCTCGATCCGTTGAGGAAGGTCTGTGGAAGCGCCCGACCGTCGCCAACAACACCGAAACATTGGCCAACATGCCAGATATCATCGTCCGTGGTGGCGAATGGTACGCCAGCCTTGGTACCGAGAACAGTAAGGGCACCAAGCTGATGACCATGCAAGGCCCGAGCAAGCTCTCCGGTGTCGTTGAGGTCGAGATGGGTGTAACCATGCGCCACCTCCTCAACGATATCTACGGTGGCATGCGGGAGGGTTACACCTTCAAGGGGATCCAGACCGGCGGAGCGTCTGCTGGTCCCATCACTGAAGATGCGTTTGACCTTGCGATCGATTTCGATTCGCTCGGTCCCCTCAATGGCATGCTCGGTTCCGGTGGTTGGGTACTCTTCGATGAGGACGTCTGCGCGGTTGATATGGCCCGCTACCTGACCGCTTTCAGTCGCTATGAGAGCTGCAGCAAGTGCGTCCCCTGCCGACTGGGCAATCCGGCCCTTGTCGAGATTCTGGATCGGATTCGCTTCGGTCGTGGTTCGCTGGAGGATCTGGCACTCATTCGCCGCACCTCCAGCCACATCATCGAGCTCAGCCTCTGCGGTCTGGGCCAGGTGGCACCGGTGCCTCTAGTAGCCTTCCTTGATACCTACGAGGAAGAGTTCCGCCAGCACATCGTGGATGGCGTCTGCAAGTGCGGTGTCTGTCCGATCTCGGCTCCATCTCGGGAGACGATGCTGGAAGAAGTCGCAGCCGACTAATCTGAATAGAAATGCAGAAGGACCAGAAGCGAGATTCGCTTCTGGTCCTTTTGCATCTGTTAACCGAGATCGATCTCCTGACCGATCCCCTGCTCTCGTGCGGCCCTGAGGGCGTATCCACCGACAGCCATATCCTGCACGGCATTCCCCACGGACTTGAAGAACGTGAGCTCGTTGGACGATGTCCGACCCGGGAACTCACCGAGGACCAGTCCCCCTAGCTCACCAACAATGTCGGCTTCGGTAATCGTGCCGTTCTGGAGCGGAATGATCAGATCGCCTGCTTCGACCAGCGCATGTTCCTTCATATCGACCACGATGCGCGCTCGACCGACATACTCGGCTGGTGTCTCCTGCATCTCCGGTGTAAAGGCGCCAACACCGCTCACGTGCGTGCCCGGTTTGACCCAGTCTGCATCGAACACAGGCTTCTTCGAGGTCGTGGAAAGGCAAATGATATCCGCCTCACGGACCGGCGCCTCGGCTACAGACGTAAACGAGAGCTTACCGGCGAGATGCGGCCAGTCCTGCTCGATCGCCGCCTGGAAGCGCGGGAACGATGACTCGAAGGGATCGACCACGGTGATCTTCTCGATCGGGCGCACGGCGGCAACACCAGCTGCCTGGGTCACACCCTGAGCACCACCGCCAATAACGACGAGGTTCTTCGAGTCCTCGCGACTCATCAGCTGGGCACTGGCCCCGGAAACCGCACCCGTGCGGAGCTGTGTCAGGTACGCACCGTTGATAATTGCCGCCGGTATACCCGTTTGGCTATCGACCATCATTACGGCAGCGTTCGTAACAGGAATCCCAGCTGCACTGTTCCGCTGGAATACGGAGACAACCTTGAATCCCAGCGCATCGAGTCCTGACATGTAGGCGGGCATGAGCAGGGTGACATCTTTCCCGGGATCAACATCAAGGCCGATCCGAAGCGGTACCTCTGCGCGACCCTGGTAGAGCTCCACAAATGCTTGCTTCACCAACTCAATACACTCTGGCATGGATACCAGTTGCTGTAAGTCAACCTTCGAGATCGCTAGCATGGTTTCATCTCTCCTCCTGATACGACTATCGATACTTGCAGTGTACGAGCCTTCCGTTGCTGCCACAACCACCGTACGTACGCGGTCATTCGATGACTTATTGTCGAAGAGTGCTTGCTAGCAACTGTATCCACAAACTTCACGGACAATGAAAAACGTGAGGACTACGGGCTTTTGGCCGAAAAGTACTAGTACGGACATGATGAAGGGACAGTTTGTCCGATCATCCCTTGACCACTAGACACGGGTCCCTTGTCTGGATACAATCTATCCAGCGGGGGAGAAACTGCAGATCAAGGTCATCGATTCCGTGACCGGGGAGTCACGTAGTCGGATTTCAATGGCCTGACGTTAGCAGATTACTCCTACAACCCAGGCGTAAAGGTTCACTCGTATGGCAGTGAAAAAGCGGCAATGCGGAACATGCCGGTTTTTCGTTCAATCCGATACTCCAGGATTTGGCACATGCACGAATCCGGCCTGGCCGGAATCGAGTGCACCGTTGCTGCTTCTCCGTCCAAACGAACTCGCCTGCCGAACACGCTGGGGAACGAGCCTCTGGCGAGATCCCAGCGACACCAGCGATCCTGACATCGCCGCCGTCCCGCAACAACCCTCCCTGCCCGAACCCAGCTCTGTGCAACTGCAGTATGACGACGAGGTCACTTCTGTTTCCATCGCCGGCAGCGCCCGTGGCCAATCATCGTACGATGACGACGTCGTTGATACCAGCAGTGTCATTCCGAGCTCTCTTGCCTGGGAGGACGAACTTCAAAGCGAACGACGTGAACTGTTGCGCCAGAGTCCACACGATGCCCTGGCAGGCGCTCGCAAACGCCATATGGACAAACAGGCTCGCCAACGCGAACTGATTCCGTTTGCCGACGATGAGAACAAAGATCCCATCGACGAGTCCCCATCGCCTGTGTCCAGTGCCGACAGCGCACCAGTGTTCCCGGCCGATGATTTCGTCGAAGAGGAGCGAGGCTCCGTTGACGATGTCTACGACGATGAGCTGGTTGACGAAGGGATGCCGGGAGCAAGACGCTCTCCTCGGCTCAACAATCTGCTCAAGTCCCCAAAAAACGGTAAGGCGATGACGCTGGGGGCTGCATCGGAAATGGTGGTCACATCGAACAACCCCGATCATTGCGAACAGTGGAACTCGGTGCCGCAGATTCAGCAGGGCTTTGAGTTGCCATTGAGCGATCCGGAACCGATGCTCGCACCCAACCGCTCCCTGCGCGTTACCGCAAGTGCCGCTCCGTCGGTGTCCTATGCACCTGTCAGCCGACCAGTCTCAGTAGCGCGGGAAGTCGTCTCGGAGGATCGCAAGCAATTCGAGCGCGCGCAGCGTCGTATTGAGGTACCGTTGGCGGACACACAACCGATTCCGACGGAAAACCGTGACAAGCTGACCCATGCGCCATCGAATCAGGCGGCTCTGGTTGATCGCATGAAGTCGAGTCCGCTCCGTGGTTACCATCCCACGCCGAAGCCAGCCCAACCCGAAGCTCGACCGTCGCGCGTGGCACCGAATGCCAAGGTAAGTTCCCCGATCAACGACACCGCAGAGCTGCGGACATCACCACCCGCGGTCCGACCAGTACAGCAGGCAACGAAACCAGCCCGGACTCAACAGGCGGGAACACCGGAACCCCGGGTCAGTCCAACGAAGCGGCCAACGATCCCTCTTCATGTGGATACATCGCCATTCAGGGGCATACCGGTACAGATCGCACCACAGGTACCACGTTGCTGCGGCACCTGCACGAGTTATCGGGCCAGCGATGTCGAAGGTCGCGGGTTCTGCGCAAACCAGTACGCAGGTCCGGTGCAGCGAATGGTTTCCGAGACCGATCTGGCCTGCGAGCACACCTACGGTAGCCTGTGGCTGCCCGCGGATGAAGAGATTTGGTTAACCGAGTTGCCGGATCACGGCGGTCCGACTCCACGAGTCGATGCAATGATCGAGCGCCGTGAGCGACGTCAGCGCCCCGTCCTACCGGATATCGAGGAGTTGACATCCTAGTCACACCCTGTACGAACGTCGAAAATGACCAATCGGGGAGGAAATCATCGTCTCTATGGCACAAACGGAGTAGACTATTACCAGCAACAAACGGTTGGCTGGAACCACGGTTGCAATGACACAACACTGCATCTGAGGTCATCAACAACTCACACCACGCATGGCATCGGACCAACGTGAGTTAACGCCGAAACAACGACGCGCTGAACGCGCAACGAGCTTTGGAGCATCCATGGCCGGATTTGGGGAAACATTACGACAGGCACGCGCCCACAAGAATGTCACCTTGCGGGAAGCCGAGCTTTGAGACACGCATCAATCGTCATCATCTGGCAGCGCTGGAAGATGAGAGCTTTGATGCCTTGCCACCTGAATCTACACCGGAGTATCCTCGTTCGTAAGTACGCTGATTACCTCGGCCTGGACGCTGGTAAAGTCCTGGATATGTACCGGGAAGCAGCCGGTGTGGGCCGCGATGTCAGCCCCATGCCCAGCACACCCGTCGAGATGCCACGTATGTGGGCGCCCAACTTCGCCATCGTGGCGTTCGGTGTGGTGCTGACAGCGATTGTCTTCGCCTGGGGTTACAGCATTCTGCTTTCACCCTCCGGCAACTCGAACGATATTGCTACTGCAACAACCACGTCCGTCACTTCAACGCAAACCGCCGATGCACCCCGGCCAACGGCTCCGGCGGCTCCAACCGTCGAAGCGGTGGCATCCTCCAGCAACCAAACACCTGTTATTGGCGGCGATAATCAAAGCGGTATCGAGACCGAAATCTATCGAACTGGCGTCGGTCTGGTTGTAACGGGCGATGTCGATGTTCAGATTCAGGTCGATGGGCAGATTGTTCTGGAAGGACCGTTGGCCGCTGGCAGCGAAACCGATCTGTATGTAGGTTCTGATTTCGTTATCACCACCAGCGATCCGAGCGTGACGTTCTTCAAGAACAGTTGCGGACTAACCTCCAGTTTGTCCATGGGCGAGAGCTACGGTGAGACAGCCACTTTCGCAGCTTCTGCCCGATCTTGCCCGGCTCCGTAGCCAGACCGCATAAAGCGATATTGAACCAACATAGCCCCTGAAGCCGTTTGGCTTCAGGGGCTAGTCGTTAAGGCATCGGTGGTCCGGGTATGGAGAATCGAATCGCGGCCGGCAGAATCCCGAACTCTGCCGGCGTTGTATCGGCCACGTCACCATCCAGTTGGATGGACTGCGGTGTCTCACTGGCAAGGGTGATACGTTTCGCCTTGCGCAATGTCACCCACGGCGACTTGCGCAACTCGACGAGCGGATTGGCTGCCCGAGCCATGACTGCGGCAAGCTCGTGGGCTCGCTTGGCAGTGACAACCATGACATCCAGGAAACCATCATCCGATCGGATCGACTCATCGATCCGGAATGACGAGCTAATGACCGAAGATCCGTTGGCGATCAGCACCAGCGGTGACCGAACCGTTAGGTGCTCGTCATCAATCGTGACCTCAAAGGTGTTGGTATTCTCGAACACCGCCTTCATCGCCGGTGGAACATAGGCCATCCAACCGATACGACGCTTGAGCGCTTCATCCGTAGTTTCAAAGATGCGAGCATCAAGGCCCGTTCCCGCCATATGGAGGAAAAGCTTACCGTTGCAGGTACCAACATCCATCACATGGACATCGAACGGACCAAACGCCAAGGCAACCGCAGCTTGAACTCCCGTTGGAATCCGTAGCTCCTGCGAGACGATATTGGTTGACCCCCCAGGGATAATACCGATCGGGATGTCTCGACCAATGACCGCCGCTGCGACCGCGGAGACCGTACCATCGCCTCCGCAAGCGATAACGCCATCGACATCTTGAGTGACCGATTTGGCCAAATCGATGGTGGAGACATCGCGCCGTGTCTCATAGATACGCAGATTAACCCCGCTTGGCAGGTACTGACCGAACGCGGCTCGAACCTGCATCACGTCAATCCGGGTGTTGGGATTCACAATGGCAACAACGGTATCGCCATCCGAGTAGTGTCGCTTCATACCGCACGTCCTTTAGTGTGACGCGTCTGACTACGCGATTTCCTCATCGGGGCCAAAGACACGCTCGACGATCTCATTCGCCAACCAGGTCGCCAAGGCTGTAAGAACGAGGCCAAGAATACCGCGAGAAACGTTCTTCATCATGATGGAATCTCCTTCCGATACAAACATGGTCTACTGTAACGATTGTATCCGGAACAACTACGGTCGTGGGGAGGTGGCCAGCAATCCCAATGGGAAGAGCAAGATCGCGGCCAGCATAATGAGGTCGACCATCGTCATTGGACCGATAATGGTGTGACCGAAACCAGGAACCCGCGCCATTGCATCGGTCAATAGCGCCGTCGATCCAAATACGATACGTCCGATCCAGACACGATCCGTGACACCCAATACCAACATCAGTATCCGCACGATCGTGATAGTGGCACCAACGGCGTAGATGAACAGGATGACCTCGAGCGCGACCCGGTTGCGGGCTTCAGTCTCGCGTTTGCGCTGGATGGGATGCTGGATCATGGGTTGTTTACCAGCCCAGCAACACGGGCAACAATCCTTTGCGCCACCTCCGCCTTGGACATCTCCGGCAGGGTCTCGGGTTGGAGATCACGCTGAATCAGCGTTGCCTGAGAGGTTGATGAACCGATTGTCGCCACAGCGTCGTTGGCGATGATGAGATCGAGTCCCTTGCTGTTCAGTTTGGCAACGGCATTGGTGATCAGGTCATCGGTCTCGGCGGCGAATCCAACCTTGACCAGACCGGGTTGCTGAACACTGGCGATGATGTCCGGATTCTTGACGAGTTCCAGCAGCTGTGTATCCTCATCCGGATTCTTCTTGAGCTTGTGCGCGGAGACGCTGGCGGGCCGGAAGTCCGCCACTGCCGCAGCCATGATGAGGATATCGGCCTCTCGCACCGCTTCCCTAACCGCGGCCAGCATGTCGAGCGCAGATTGAACCCTGACAACATCAATACCGACAGGTGTCGTTGCCACTGTTGGACCAGCGATCAGGGTCACATGAGCACCAGCATCAACTGCCGCTATCGCGAGGGCGTTGCCCATGGTGCCGCTAGAACCATTGCCAACGAATCGCACAGGGTCAATCGCCTCGTGCGTTCCACCAGCGGTGATGACCACTCTTCTGCCGGACATCGGACCGGACCGACCCAATGTGCGGCGCACACGATTGACAAGCGTCTCAATGGCAGCGAGTCGACCATCTCCACTCGCGCCAGACGCAAGCCGACCCGACTCCGGTGGCACGATCTCGATGCCTCGCTCTGTAAGCGTCGCCAGATTGGCAATCGTCGCTGGATGGTGCCACATGTGGTGCTCCATCGCTGGCGCGATCAGTATCGGAGCCTGTGTGGCCAGCAGCACCGCCCCCAACATGTCATCGGTCAATCCCGCGAACATCCGCGCGATCATGTTCGCCGTCGCCGGGGCCACAATAACCAGATCGGCCTCGGCTGCCAGGGTGACATGGCCAGAGCGATCTCCCTGCCAACCCTCGAACACCGATGAGTAGACGGGATTATGGGTGATGGCTGAAAACGAGAGTGGTTGCACGAACTGCTTCGCACCATCGGTCATCACAACCCGGACATCCGCACCCAGTTGCACCAATTTGCTGGCCAGATCCACGGCCTTATAGGCAGCGATACCACCGGTAACGCCGAGCACGATCCGCTTATGCGCCAGCGGCTCAGGCATGTGCCACCTCACCGATTGCGTAAACGACCCGATCAACGGCGTTATCGTCAATGTGATAGTGGGTAACTAGCCGGATGCCAGCGGCTCCGAGGCTAACGGAAAGCACCCCGCGTTCCCGCAATGCAGCGACGACCGCCTGCGCATCCTTACGGGGCTTGAAAATCACGATATTGGTTTGCACCGTATCGGTATTGATATCGAATGCTGGATACTCGGCGATAGCATCGGCAATCACGCGCGCGCGGGCATGATCCTCCGACAGGCGATCAATCATCGTCTCCATCGCCACTTGAGCGGCAGCGGCAATCACACCGGCCTGGCGCATCGCGCCACCAAGTAACTTTCGCCGAATGCGTACCTGATCGATGAAGACCTTCGTCCCCACAACCATCGATCCGACCGGTGCACCAAGGCCCTTGGAGAAGCAGAACTGAACGGAATCAGCATGAGCGGCGATATCTCGCGCCGGTATCCCAAGATAGGCGGCCGCGTTGAAGATGCGGGCACCATCCATGTGGATCGGTAGCCCTCGCTCGTCGGCCAAAGCACGCACTTCAGCGAGGTATGCCTGAGATAGAACCGTGCCTCCACAGAAGTTGTGCGTGTTCTCGACCGCGATCAGTGCCGGTTGCGGGCTTCCAGGTGTTGACGGTCCGGTGGCAAGCGCAATGGTCTCCAGCTGAAGTGTGCCATTCGCGTTGGTGGGAACGGCACGAGGCATGACACCCCCAAGCGCGGCGATACCCCCCGATTCACTGCCAAGAATGTGGCAGCGATCTCCAAGAACCACCATCTGCCCGGGTCGACAGTGCGTGATCACGCTGGAGAGGTTACCCATCGTCCCGCTCGGCATGAAGACACCGGCTTCCTTACCAAGCAGCTCGGCACAGTGAGCCTCCAGCGCATTGACCGTGGGATCCTCACCATTCTGATCATCACCCACGATCGCGGCCGCCATCGCGGCTCGCATGGCATCCGTGGGATGGGTAACCGTATCCGATCGCAAATCCACGACACCACTCGTCGCTTGCTGTGTGCGTTCACCGTACATGTGGTCATCCTTCTAGTTGGCGGGAAGCTCAGTCGAATCCTCTGGATCGATCGGCTCGATTGGCGCAATCTCCGTTGGTGGTATCTCGGTGGGTGGAACCTCCGTGGGTGGGACATTCGTGGGAAGAACCTCCGTCGGCACATTGGTCGGTGCGGGTGTTGGTCCTTCCGGATTGATCGGTTCAATAACTCCGCCGCCGGAATCGCCTTCTGGTGAAGGAGTGGGCGTTTCCACCACCTGGGTAGGACTACGATTCAGCGAAGGCAAACTCAAGTTCACGCCCTGATTATCCAGGAGTTGAACCGCTCCCCACAATGCTACACCCAGCATTCCCAGCAGAATCACCGCGATGATGCCCTTCATGGCACCGTTTAATCCGGCACTAACATCGGCAACATCAACTGGTGCCATGACGACCGGAGTAGGTTGCGACGGCCTCTGACTGGCGATGACCGATGTGGCTTGTGTGTTCGGGGATGCCGAATCCGAGAGCGCCTGACCGATCGCCTGCTTCATGGCGCGAGCATTCGCGAATCGACGTTGTGGATCCTTGGCCAAACTCTGTATGACCACCGCATCAGTAGCCGGGGAAATACCGCGTTGGGGCATACGCACACCGGGTGGTGTCACCGCCGCGTTCACGTGTTGCAGCATGATCTCGCGACTGGTACCCGCAAACGGCAAGGTCCCTGTCAGCATCTCGTACAGGATCACACCGGTAGCGTAAAGATCAGCAGACGGAGTCAGTTCGGCGCCCTGTGCCTGCTCCGGTGCCATATACTCGACCGTACCGATCGTCATACCATTGTTGGTCATCCCGGAAGATCGGCCAACCTCTGCCACACCGAAATCGGTGACCTTCGCGACTCCATCTCGGCCAATGAGAATGTTCTGCGGCTTGATATCCCGGTGGACGATGCCCACAGCATGAATCGCCTGAAGTCCATCGAGCACGTGTCCGATAATGCGTCGCGTTTCCCGGGGATCCAAAGGAGCACGTTGTTGGATCAGCGACTTTAGCGTCTGTCCGTCAACGAACTGCATGACAATGTAGAGGACACCCTGTTCCTGGCCAAAATCATAGACATCAACCACATTGCCCTGGCGCACCGAAGCGGCGACACGCGCTTCGTCGCGAAAGCGCTGCACGAACTGCGGATCGGTGGCGACCTCTGCTCGCAGTATCTTCACGGCCACGGGTCGGCTGAGCTTCTCGTCCCAACCACGCCAGGTCGTGGCGTGGGCACCCTCTCCCACGGGTGTCTCCAGCCGATAGCGGTCTGCCAGAATAGTTGGCACGGTATTGTCGTTCGTGGCGGACACCTTCACTCATCCTGAATGTACAGGGCTGACGATTGCTGCCTCAATGATAGTACGCTTGCGGGGTCATCTACCCTCTGCGATGCTACTTGCGGAGGAGATACGCCCTGCATGGCCCCGGACAAGCCCGTAACTAGCGCAACTACAACTCAGGTGCTGATCTGGATGTGCGTGTTGATCACGGCAAACCAACTCGCATTCAGCGCCAACACACCGATTCTGGCGCAGTATGCCGAGAGTTTCGGTGTCAGCATGACCGCCATCGGTTTCACATTTGCCATCTATGGCCTGGCGCGATTGCTGCTCAATATCCCTGCTGGCAATACAGCGGATCGACTGGGTCGAAAGCGGGCATTAGCGATCGGCGGTGTGCTTTCGGCGCTAAGCGCCGTTGGTTGCGCGATCGCGCCGACATATGAGATCTTCCTGGCGGCCCGATTTGTCGGAGGTGCAGGTGCGGCATTCGTGTTGACGGGCGGCCAGATCGTACTCGCAGATATCGCTCAGCCTCACAATCGGGGACGACTAATGAGTATCTATCAGGGTGTGTTCCTGGCTACTGCTGGCATCGGCGCGATCCCGGGAGGTTGGTTGGCAACCAATTTTGGCATCGCCTCTCCATTCTGGGCCTCGGCGATTCTCTGTGCAGCTGTGACCGCGATTGCCCTGATGTTTGTCCCAGAAACACGCGGATACAGCCATACGCCGAACAGGCCAACCCCCACCACACCCAAGATGCCATTCCGCGAACAACTCCGCATTCTCGTTCGCAATGAAGGCCTGATGCTCATCGGTCTCATTGGACTGATGGCTGCCTTCGGTCGCACTGGCGGTGTGTTCAATGTGATTCCGCTTATGGCGGAGAGGGACCTGGGTCTCAATCCAACCCAGATCGGTTTCGGTCTGGGCATGATCAGCATCGTCAGTCTCGTATTCGTCATGCCAAGTGGCATGTTGGTGGATAAGCTCGGCCGCAAACCCGTGATCGTGCCGGCCAATCTGATTGCCGGTATCGCCTTCATGCTCTTCGTCAATGCGCACGACTATCGCACATTCCTGCTGGCATGCTTCGTGTGGTCCTGTGCAGGTGGATTCGCGGGTGGAGCACCCGGAGCGTATGCGGCGGACATGGCACCATCGGGGATGAACGCTGCCGCAATGGGTCTCTATCGTATGTTGATGGATATCGGCTATGTTGCCGGACCACTTACCATCGGATTCATTGCCGACCACTGGGGTGTCGATCGCTCGCTGATGGTCGTGGCGGTTCTGACCGTTGGGGTAACGGCGATGTTCTGGCTCCGCGCTCCCGAAACGAGACCTGCTAAACAAGCCCCTTAAGCGTATGTTTACGAGCTCGCTTCTCGGCCTTCTTGCGCTTGAGTGGAAGCATGAAAATGAACTCGGCGCCTTCTCCAGGAGTGCTTTCTACCCAAATGCGACCACCGTGGAGCAACACGATGTTCTGAGCGATCGCAAGTCCAAGTCCAGTACCCTCCGATCGACGCGCCTTGTCTGATTTATAGAACCGCTCGAAAAGTCGCGCCTGCTCCTCAAGTGGGATACCAACACCAGTATCCCGGAGAGCGACCAGCACCTTGTTCTTCTCGCGCCACGCCCGCAATGTCAACGTACCGCCCGCCGGCGTGAACTTGATGGCGTTATGGACGAGATTGATCAGCACCTGCTCGATTCTGCCGATATCGAGGACGACCTCGGGGAGCTCCTCCTCCAGATCCAAAACCAGCGTCAAACCGGCTCGGTCGATTTGTTCCCGCAGTCGGAGCAAGCCGTGTTCCAGGACTTCGGCCAGCGGAACGGACTCCAACCGCAAGGGTGTGCGGCCCGATTCAAGACGAGCGAAATCGAGCAGATCATCGAGCAGCGTGGTCAGTCGTTCGATCTCGACCACGATCCGGGCAAGGAAGTCCTGCGCGATATCCTGATCCTCAACGGCCCCTGCTTCCAATGTTTCCACCATCGCCCGAATCGACGCCAGCGGTGTACGCAACTCATGGGACACGTTAGCCACAAACTCACGGCGAATGAGTTCAAGACGCCGGATATCGGTGACGTCCCGCATGACCAGCAGACCAAGTGGGCGATCGATCCCCGGCACCACGCGCGCTAGTACCTGAATCGCCAAATGATCGACGCCGTGATCAACCGTCGTGGTGGCGGTCTCCCTCCCATCGAAAGCTCGGGTGAGCACTCTCATGATCTCGTAGTCGCGTGCAACCTGAACCAGGGGTTTGCCGATCGCGTCCGCCTCCGAAGCATCGAACATGGTTTGGGCAACCGGATTCATACGAAGTATCTGTCGGTTTTCGTCCGTTAGGACAACGCCATCGAACAATCCATCCATCACGGCTTCCAGTCGAAGACTGGTCTGTTCCTGTCGCCTGATCGACGATTCCAGCACTTCCGCCATGGTATTGAATGCCGACCCCACGACATCCAGGTCCGGAAGGTTGTAGTTGGGCGCTCGCACCGCATAGTTGCCATCAGCGATGCTTATTGCCTGGTCCGCGAGGTTATGCAATGGCCGGAACAACCGACCACTGGCTACCCAGACGATTACCAGCGAAACGACAAGAGGTACCGTCACCGCGATCAGCATCGTGCGCATAACGGGAGAGGCACCAGCATCGACCCGCGTTGTGGGGACCGAGAGACGAAGAATCTGTCCATCGCTATCTGGTATTAGCACAGCCACGTAGAGCTGGCGCTCACGCAGGGTCGCGCTGGTGCGCACATCCCAACCGTAGCCTTTGACCATTGCATCCCGGACCTCGGGTCGCCCTCCCTCATCCCTACCGGTATCGTGATCTCCGGCTGTATCGAGAATCACCCTGCCATCGGCCGCGATCAAGGTCATACGAGCATTGGTGATGCGCGCGTGTTCCGTCAGTGTCGATTCCGGATCAAAATCAGGGTTCTGCTTACTCTCGGAGATCACGAACGCTGCCAGGTTCGCGTTGCTCTTAAGCACATCCCTGGTGACGTTCAGCTGGTTCGCTTCGATGATGTTCACCAAAGCCATGTAGAGAGCAATGAAGGTGATGAGGAAGATTGCCAGCACCGAAACCAACGCCCGCGCCCGCAGCGTCATCCCTCTCCGTCGGTAATCGCGCCACCATCTATTCATTGGGAATCAGGAACAAACCGGTATCCTGAACCGCGTACGGTCAGGAACATCTGCGGACTGGCCGGATTGCGCTCCAACTTGGTGCGCAACCAACGAATATGGACATCCACGGTGCGGGTATCGATCTGAAAATCGTAACCCCAAACCTCACGCAGCAAGGCATCCCGGCTCAGCACCACACCCGGGTGGCGAGTGAAATACATCAACAGATCGAACTCCTTGGGTTTGAGTTCCACGAGTTCATCATCAACCTTCACCTGGCGATTGGTGGGGTTGAGCGATAACCGACCCATCTGCTTCCACCCCAGGTCTCTCGATACATGGGTCTGCATACCTACCCGACGAACAATCGCCCTAATTCGGGCGACCAACTCGCGCATGGCAAAGGGTTTGGTGATGTAGTCATCGGCCCCGATCTCGAGACCAACAACACGATCGATCTCCTCACCCTTGGCCGAAAGCATCAGGACGGGGACATTGGAGGATGATCGAATCCGACGCAGTACTTCCAACCCATCCATACCGGGAAGCATGATATCGAGCAGGATGACATCCGGGTTGGATTTCGCTTGCTCCAACGCATCGGCACCAGTAGCAGCCGTCAACACCCGAAAACCTTCGCGCTTGAGCGTGAACGCGATGGCATCGCAGATATTCGGCTCGTCGTCGACGACCAAGATAAGCGGACTATTGGTATCGGTCATCGGCACTACTCCCGCGAACATCGCCAGGGGATCATGACTGGATTATAGAGCCGAGGTCAGCGACCTAATCACCGGAATTGTGAACAAACTGTGTAAGTCTCAGGAGTTTGTCGGGATCGGTCTCGGGATGAATACCATGACCAAGATTGAAGATGTGACCGTGACGACCACCTGCCTGCTGCAAGATATCGGTAGCCGCGGACGCAATCGTTGGCCAGGGGGCGAAGAGCAAGGTGGGATCCAGGTTTCCCTGGATGCCCTTATCATGACCGATGATCTCCCAGGCTGCGGCCAGGCGTACCCGCCAATCAACGCTCACCATATTGGGTTGAGCATCGCGAATGGCTGTCAGAAGATGATTCGTACCGGTGCTGAAGTGGATGGTGGGAGCCTTACCGCGCAGGAAAGCGAAGATGCGGGCGGTGTATGGCTGTACGTGGGTGCGATAGTTGTCCTCGTCCACCAACCCCAACCAGCTATCGAAAAGCTGCACTACATCGGCGCCTGCCTCGACCTGTCCCTGCACGTAGAGTTCGGTGACCTGGGTCAGCTTCTCCATGAGCGCGTGCCAGACATCTGGTTGGCCGTACATCATCGCCTTCGTCTTGGGATACTCCTTGGTTGGTTTGCCATCGACGAGATAGCAGGCAAGCGTCCACGGCGCTCCGGCAAACCCGAGGGCAGCTGCGCGATCACCGAGTTCGGATCGCAGGAGACGCAACGCCTCGAGCACGTAGGGCGTCCCCTCCTCAGGTCCGACAACCCGTAGCGCTTCAACATCGGCCATGGTGCGAATCGGATTGGCGATAACCGGTCCCACACCGGGCTTGATCTCGAACTCGACGCCCATACCTTCCAGCGGCAACATGATATCGGCGAACAGCACCGCCCCATCGACATCGAAGCGATCGACCGGCATCAGTGTTGCTTGCACCGCCAGCTCCGGCGTGTGCGCGAGTTCCATAAAGGAATGCTGCTTACGTAGCGCGCGGTACTCCGGCAGACAACGACCGGCCTGACGCATAAACCACACCGGTGTGGTATCGACGGGTTGCAGGTTGGCGGCGGCGAGGAATCGCTGGCGACCAGTCATCTCGGGTGTCGTCATAGGTTAGTTCTCCGCCAGCCAACCGGCAATATCTTTGGCGTGATAGGTAATGATCCGATCGGCACCGGCACGCTTGAATCCGAGCATCGTCTCCATGACCACGCGCTCCTCATCGATCCAGCCGCGTTCGGCGGCGGCCTTGATCATCGCGAACTCACCGGAAACGTTATAGGCAACTACGGGCACGAGGGTGCGATCTTTGGCGGCGCGCAGAATATCCATATAGGCCAGCGCCGGTTTGACGATGATCGCGTCCGCACCCTCGGCGAGATCGATATCGATCTCGCGCATCGCCTCACGACTGTTTGCAGGATCCATCTGATGCGTGCGGCGATCGCCGAAGGTTGGCGTGCTCTCTGCTGCTTCCCGAAACGGCCCGTAATATCCGCTGGCGTACTTGGCCGCGTAGCTCAGAATGGGCGTGGTGTGATACCCCGCCGAATCGAGTGCCGCCCGCAAAGCAGCCACCCGACCATCCATCATATCGCTGGGCGCAACGATATCCGCACCCGCCTCGGCGTGGCTAACGGCAGTCCGCGCCAGGATCGGTAGTGTCAGATCGTTGTCTACCTGATTACCGACGATGATGCCGCAATGACCGTGGCTGGTGTACTCGCAGCAACAGACATCGGTAATGACCAGCACATCGGGGGCTACGGCCTTAATGCGGCGAATCGCCTGCTGAACGATGCCATCAGCGGCGTAGGCACCGGTGGCCCGCTCATCCTTCTCGGCAGGGATACCGAAGAGCAGGACGGCGGGGATTCCCAGTCGTTGTAGTTCCTCGATCTCGTCATTCAGGTTATCCAGCGAGAGTTGGTACTGACCGGGCATCGAGGAGATCTCGTTGCGAATCCCATCCCCTTCGATCACAAACAGCGGATAAATGAGATCGGAGACGTGGAGATCGTGCTCGCGACTGAATGCGCGGAGCGCTGCGGATTGCCGCAATCTTCGGGTACGGATGAAATCGGTCATAACTGGGGAGCTTCTCCTCCGAAATAGTGAATGAGTGTAGCGACAACACCTTGGGCCGTCGACTCCTCGGCAGTGGCGTGGACCGGCAAGTTCTGCTCGACCATCGCTCGAGCTGTCGTTGGACCGATCGCGATCATCGCGGCCCCGCTCAATGCGGGCAAGTCAATACCGATCATCTGGACAAACGCTGCAGCAGAACTGGGTGAGGCGAATGTCACCGCCTCCATCTGACCGACGGCGATGCGTGAGCGCAGATCATCATCCATCGTTGTCACGGGTGTATTGACGTAGCCAATAAGCGTCGTCACCCGAGCACCAGCAGCAGCTAGCGCGGCGGCCAACTCCGGACGGGCGATATCGCTGGCGATGGCAACAATGTGTTTGCTGCAGAGACCATCGCCCGACTCCGTAGGGGCTGACCCGATCGAAATCGGTGTCAGCCCTAATGCTTGAGGCCGAATATCAGGGTCGATACTGGCTGCGGCCAGATCGACCCCTACGTGTGCTTTCACCCCATCGATCAACTCTTTGGCCAATTGCTCCCCGCCTGGACCAGCGGCAACGAGGCCTGGCTCCACCCCTACCGCGCGCAGCGCGGTGGCGGTCGCTTCGCCAACGACAGCGACTGGCGCAGTTACCCGAGTCCAATCGACACTGGGCACGGCGTGCTTGCTGGTAAGAACAATCCAGTCAGCGTCTGTCGGAACGTCAACGGTATGCGTCTGGATAGTGATGGTGGGTAACGCGCAAACCTGTGCACCCGTGGGTTTAAGTTCAGTACTCATGCGCTCAATTTGACTCGCAGAACCCGTCACCAGAATGTGACGATCAGCGAGCGGGTTGCCGATCGAAACACCGGTCCAATTCGGTGCCACCGCCCGCATCATCTCGTAGGCGACGATAAAGGCGCGATCCATTGCCTGCGTGGCTGGCCACTCTGCATAGAAGCGCTCCAGGCGACTGCCATCGTCCGATCCCAACATCGCCCAGAATCGCGCTGTGGCGATTCCGTGCATCCTCTCTATCTGGACATGAGCACCGATCGGCGTTGAACATCCACCACCGACACCACGAAGAAATGCCCGCTCCACCGAAACCGCCGTGCGGATGTCGCGGTTATCCAGCGATGCTGCAATCGACCACACCGGTTCATCATCCACCCGACTCTCGACCGCAAGCGCCCCCTGCCCCGGTGCCGGGCAGCTCACATCAACAGGAAGGAGTGCGGTGATGCGATCATCCCAATCCATGCGTTTCAAACCGGCAGCTGCAAGAATGACCGCGTCGAACTCGTCGGACAATCCCTTCTTCAGGCGTGTGTCGATATTACCCCGCAGTTCACGAATCTCGGCGTCCGGTCGAATCTGGAGGATCTGGGCGGCGCGGCGGCGACTTGATGTACCGATAATCGGATTGGTGGGTAACTCCTCCAGTCCGACACCGTGTCGGGATACAAGGGCATCGCGCGCATCCTCGCGTTGGGGATAGGCCGCGATACCGAGCCCGTACGGAGCGAGACTGGGAAGATCCTTCGTGGAATGAACCGCGATATCGATCTCGTTCGCCAGCATTCGCTGTTGCAGCGCTGAGGTAAACACACCACGACCGCCAATCTGGCGCAACGAGCTGTGCTTATCCAGATCCCCCTCGGGCTTGATGATGACGAGATCGGCGGCGGCATCCGGGTGGGCGGCTTGAATCAGTTCTCGAACGGTGTTCGCCTGCCATAGGGCCAGGGCACTGCCGCGCGTGCCGATACGTATCGTTGCGGGGGAGGATTGAGGCACAATGGCTCCAGATTACGGCGAGGATCGTGGCCACATTGCCGCGATGTTGCGTTAAGTCTAGAATCGCCCTCCGCAAAGGGCAACTTATGGAAGAACCTCACCTCGCCTTCGGTTCTCGCAGGCTCCTTGACGGGTTAACTACACTTAACGCAGCGGTCAAGGATCGCGCTGAGGATACGCACTTCTGTCCTTAATCCAGGCAAGATCGTGTGCTATACTCAGGTGTCTCGAGCGCAGGGGCGCTCGCTTTTGCGTGCTTTGGTGCGGCAATGTGATGTGATTCTGGCGAATCAAACGGGCATCGTCATACAGCTACGATGTCGGCCATGGATCAATGTATGAACGCACAAGCCAAATAAGGGCAGGAAGAATGAGCGAAGGAAGCAAGTACGCCGTCGTTAAGACCGGCGGCAAGCAGTACCGCGTCTCGGAAGGTGATCGCATCACCGTCGAGCGACTGGCTGCGGAAGAAGGCAGCGAGGTTACCCTCGATTGCGTGCTGCTGATCGGCGGCGATGGTGCCACCAAGATCGGCACCCCGGTTGTGGATGGCGCCAGCGTCACCGCAACGGTCACCGAGCACAAGCGCGGCGAGAAGATTGAAGTCTTCAAGTTCAAGGCCAAGAAGCGTTACCGCCGACACACTGGCCACCGTCAAGAGCAGACCCGACTGACCATCACCGGCATCAACGGCTAATCGTTCGGCTGGATAGAGAGGACAACACCATGGCTCATAAGAAAGGTGCGGGTTCAACTCGCAACGGCCGCGATTCACAGGCCCAGCGGCTCGGCGTTAAGCGCGCCGATGGTCAGTTCGTGCGCACCGGTACCATCGTCGTACGCCAGCGCGGCACCCAGTTCTGGGTTGGTCGCAATGTCGGCATCGGCAAGGACCACACCATCTATGCATTGATCGACGGCGTTGTGCGCTTCGAGACGATCTCCCGTCAGAAGCAGCGCATCAGCGTCTATCCGACCGATGTGTATCCGATCGGCGGCGCCAAGGAACTCATTGGCGATGTCAATGCAACCGAAGTGGCTGCCGACTAGACCCTGGCTTGTACCAGTACAACGGAGATATCACCCATGAAGCCGGGAATTCACCCGAAATACATCGAGACCACAGTGATCTGCAGCTGTGGCAACACCTTCCAGACACGCGGCACCAAGCCTGAGCTGCGTATCGATCTCTGCAATGTCTGCCATCCGTTCTACACGGGTGAGCAGCGCATCGTGGACACCGCTGGTCAGGTTGAGCGCTTCACCAAGCGCATGGAAGCTGCTGCTGCAACCGGTGCTGTCAAGACCAAGAAGCAGAAGCGCGCCGAAGAAGCTGCTGCTCTCCGAGCTCAGAAGGAAGCGGAAGCCGCCGCCGTGCGCGAAGCCGCGGCCAAGGAAGAGCGAACCAAGCGTCGTGCCGAGCGCGAGAAGCGCGAAGCTGAGGAAGCCGCCAAGGCCGAGCGCCAGGCTGCCGCCGAGGCTGCCGCTGCTGAAGCTGCTGCTTCCAGCGAGGCAGAGGTTGTTGAGGAAGCTGTCGAAGAGGCAGTTGCCGAAGCCACCGAAGAGTAGAGACTCAAGCACAAAACCGCGGGCAATCGCCCGCGGTTCTTGTGTTTTTCAGGCAATTATCGGTGGCGGACACGGAGACAGCCAATGATCCTCCCCGGCGACCACAAAGGTCGTGACTACCCATGCAACCGGACTTTAGTCGTCCAGGGTGAAGAGTGCGAGGGGTTGGTTGCCGTTGGCGGCGACAGTCAATGGTTCCGGTTCGTCCAGGAATGTCGCCTGCTTGAGACTATGCTCCTCGTGGTGGAGGAAACGCACGAAGCGCATAACCTCGCCCTGCCCATCGGTGGAGATATCGCGGAAGAGTTGGAGCATGCGGCGCTCCTCCTCCGACTCCTTCGGGATCAGTGCCTTATCGATGAGTCCGCTGGCTTTCATCAGATCCGATCGCGAGGCACCCAGCGCACCAGCCAGCTTATCCAGCGTGTTCAAGCTCGGTTCGCTACCGCGACCGCGCTCGATATCGCAGACGTAGCTGCGACTAAGGCCAGCAGCATCCGCCAATTCACGCTGGCTGAGGCCTTGCTGCAAACGCGTCTGACGCACCCAGATACCAAGCAACGAACCCACGCTCGGTGCCGATGTCGTCGCTTTTCCGCCTGCAGTGCGTGTCATGTGGCCGTACCTCGGTGGATCGGATATCCCTCATCCTTATCAGCATACCGTACGATGACGTTTCTGTCGTACCATTTACCTCCATTTTCCCGCATTCAGTGACGCCGAGGGCGTACAAACACCCGCGTCTGGTATTCGTGGTAACAGCGTTCATAATTGGAGCCTGAGTCGTCGCGTCGGTGCCACGCACCACACAAGGGGTAACCATGCCAAAACGGTATGCAATCATCGGGGACATCGTTGGCGAACGAATGGGTGACGATATCGCTCCCGGAGCAGGTGCCGCGATCGGATTGGCACTGCGCGATCTGGGTGGCGAGATCACGCTCCGCAGCCGCATTGGTAACGACGAACCGGGAACCGTCCTTCTGCAACAAATCAAAGCTGCCCGCATCCATCCCAAGAATATCGACGTCATCGACGGTATCACCGGTTCTCTCGTCCGGCATGAAGACGGATCGTTCGAGGAGTTCACACCGGGCGTGCTGATGACGAAGGATGGCGTAATGGATATCTACGCCCTCTTCGGTCACGACGCGTTGGTACTCGATCTGCTGGACCAGCCACTGCGCATGTTCCTTATCGATCTCCCCGCACACACGGACGGGACCGTGCGCATGTTGACAACACTGCGTCACCTCGATCACCTTGAAGCTCGCTCCGATGAGCTCGAGATCGCGATGCGGTGCGACACGATCGTCGGCACCGAGGAGCAATACCTCAAACTCATCGGCAAAGAGTCCGCGAGCGATGTCTTCGGCGAGATCTACGATCAAATGCCCTTCACGCAGCTTCGCGCCGCGATCATGATCACCGATGGTGGTATCGATTGCCTTTCCCGCGATGGTCGCCTCCTCCGACCGGTTCAGGATGCCGTGCCGGAGCTCCTGATGCCACAGGTTGTGGCTGGTATCGCCTGGGGCATGGCGCACCATGCCGAGTGGGATGCGGCCATCACTATGGCGCTGGAGCCGGAGTCCGTGGCCTAGCGATGTCCGTCCTCGAGTTCGCCCCACCGAATCCACGCGCGCAACTCAGCGCCCAGGTCAAGATGTTGGCGGCGAGAAATGGACTCAGCGTCTCGGCGATCACCTCGACCGAACCCTTCGCGGGACTCACCGAGTTCCTGGAGAACCATATCCAGGCTGGTCACGTTGAGGGCATGGATTGGTTCACGATCGATCGGGCACGCTTCTCCACCGATGTCCGCAATCTCCACCCGACCGCGAAGTCCGTTGTCAGCGTCGGACTGGCCTACTGGAGCGGCCCATCGGAGAAACCCAACGATGGTGTTCTCCGTGGACGTATCAGTCGCTACGCCTGGGGTCGCGATTACCATCGCACGATGAAGCGCCGACTGAAAGGGCTGCAAGCTGACCTGGAGGAACTTGTCGGCGAACCGCTGGATACTCGCATCCTCGTCGATACCGCCCGTATCGTTGAGCGCGCGGTGGCGGCGCGGGCAGGACTCGGTTGGTATGGCAAGAACGCGAATCTGATCGTTCCCGGTCATGGCAGCTGGGTGATGCTCGGCGAACTCATCACCGAGCTCGATCTGGAGCCGGACGTGCCGCTGGACAAGAACTGTGGCAAGTGCACGATCTGCATCGACAACTGTCCCACCCATGCCATCGTGGAGCCGTACACCATCCATGCTCCGCATTGCATCAGTTATCTGACGATCGAGGAGCGCGGCCCAATCCCGCATGAGTTGCGACCACTGATGCACGACTGGGTCTATGGTTGCGATGTCTGTCAGGAGATCTGTCCCTACACAGGTGCGGCGAAGATCATGGACGAGCCAGATATGCAGGCGGCCTCGATCAACAACCAGTACCCTGGGCTCCATTGGCTGCTGACGATGACCGACGAGGAGTTCGGTGCAACCTATTTCGGCACGCCGGTGCCGCGGACGAAGCGTCGCGGTCTGGCACGCAATGCCTGTATTGCGCTGGGAAATGTGGGGAGCGAAGCGGATATCCCGATGCTGGCGCAGACGCTAGCGAACTATGAAGAACCGATTGTTCGTGGTCACGCTGCCTGGGCTCTGGGTCGATTGGGCGCTGCCACAGAGTTGAGGCGCTACCGAGAGTCCGAATCCGA
The DNA here is from genome assembly GCA_023957015.1 of Thermomicrobiales bacterium. Classification (GTDB taxonomy): domain Bacteria; phylum Chloroflexota; class Chloroflexia; order Thermomicrobiales; family UBA6265; genus UBA6265. The sequence goes on from JAMLHR010000025.1 coordinate 29,686, forward strand.
TGAATACGTGCAGGAGGAGATCGAAGCGGCACTAGCTATGTCACCTCGATAGTAGCGCTGGCCTGAAATAGCGTCCGTACCGAGAAAATAGGCGGAGCATTCGGGGTGGGTGTTGGCAATCTAGCTGTGGGTGTGCCGCAGGATGTTTCTTGTCACTACGAATGTGTCCATGTCATTCAGAGCGCCTTCGGCGCGAAGAATCTCCCGGCGTAGGACTCCACGGCGCTGCGCGCCTCTGAGTGACGATGCCTCTTTGGTCCTTCGCAGAAACACCGTTTCAACACTTCGGGTCACCAAATCGCACAGTGAAACCATTTTCCCGGCGCGAACGGACATGAGTTCCGTAGCTACGAATACATCCCGCGGTAATCCTCGGGTAGCATTTCGGCGACTTTGCGCATCATATAGTCGGTGGCGGAGGCCGCATTCACACGCTTGCCATCGATTTCCTCTGGTAGGTAGAACGGTGCGCCAAACTCCACCCGCACACCGCGATGATTCCGCCGCGGAAAGACCCGATCCTTGCGTTTGCCCTTGGCGCCATTGAACGGCACGCGCTCGCTCCCCGTGATCGCGACGGGGACGATCGGGTAGTGGCCACCGGTCGCGAACAAGCCAGCGCCAGGCAGCACATGCTGAATGCTCATCGCCAGACTCCGGGTTCCCTCGGGATAAATTCCTAATCCGTTCCCGGATTGCAGTACCGCCTGACCACTGCGGATGGCACTACGATCCATCTTGCCGCGATTGACCGGAAAGGCCCAGGCCCAGTGCACGATCCGTTTGATCACCGGCACCTCGAACAGCTCCTGCTTGGCCATGAAGTGGACGGGACGGACGCTTGATGTCAGTACGAAGACGGGATCGAGGTTATGGAGGTGGTTGCCGACCAGAATAAACCCGCCCTCTTTGGGGAAGTTCTCTTGTCCACGCGCGCGCAAACCAAAAAGCAGCCAACACAGACCGTAGACGATCCTGCGCGCGATCGAAAAGGTAATGGGACGCATCGTACCGGTCTTGAGATCGATCTCGGTGCTCATTCGGCCCATCGCTCCCGCACGATCTTCTCGATCATGCCGACAATCTCCTCGACATCCAGGCCATCGGTCTTGATCCGGATCGCATCATCGGCGGCTCGCAACGGTGCGGTCGCACGCGTCGAGTCCTTGAAGTCACGCTCCCGCAGTTCATCGAGAACGGTGACGTAGTCCATATCCTCGCCCTGTCGGCGCATATCCTGATAGCGACGGCGCGCGCGCTCCTCGACGGTGGCGTCAAGATATATCTTGGTCCCCGCTTCCGGGGCGACAACCGTGCCGATATCGCGACCGACCATGACGACGGCGTTACCATCGGCATTGTCTCGCTGCACTTCCAGCAATGCCTCTCGCACAGTAGGATAGGCGGCAACCTTGCTCACGTTCGCATCGACATCCGGCTGCCGAATCTCCCAGGTGACATCATCGCCATCCAGCAGCACATCGGCGGAACGGCCATCATCAATGCTCGCCTTCTTCAGCTTGATCTTGGCCTTCCTCGCGATCTTGGCGACCTCTTTCTCATCGTCCAGATCGACACCCTTGCGCAGGGCCTTGAGGGTCACACTGCGATATAGCGAGCCGGTATCGAAGAGCAGTATGCCCATGAGATCCGCCAGCTCGCGAGCAACGGTGGTTTTACCGGCTGCCGCCGGGCCGTCGAGTGCGATGACTCTGCGATGATCGTGCTTTGCCACTGGTGCCACCTCCATTGCTCTTTGCTGACGGGGATGTTCGCCGGGAGAATCCTGAACCTTCACGGGGTTGCTTGCGGACGTGCTCCGCTCCATGTTCCAACTTCTCGCGGTGCCGCGCGACCTCTGCATATCGCTTCGGATGGCGAATCTTCGGTGTCGGCGTATAGCCACCCATCGGCTCCAACTGCATCGGTCGGCGGGCGTTCGCCTTCTCGGCTTCCTCGCGCGATAGACCGATGGCCTCGAAGAGCTGCTCGAGTTCGCCGGGCGTCAGATCACGCCAGGCTCCCAACGGGATGCCACTAACGGAGATTGGTCCGACCCGCTGCCGCCGCAACTTGACGACGTTGATGTTCACCTTGTCCATCATCTGACGCACAACGTGGAACATCCCCTCGTGGATCACCAGCTTGATGATGATCCCTTCCGCGGTTTCCCGCAGCAGGCGCACCTCATCCGGAACCACCAGCTTGTCCTGCACCAGCACACCGTCACGCAGTTCCTGCAGTTGACCGTCGTTCGGTCGGCGATCGGTGACGACCTGGTACTCCTTGGAGAGCTTGTAGCGCGGATGCATGACGCGATTGGCGACTTCGCCATCGTTCGTCAGCAGCAACAAGCCCTGCGTTTCACGGTCCAATCGTCCGACCGGATAGACGCGCTCCGGAACATTGATCAGATCCATCACGGTCCACCGGCTGCGCTCATCGCTGACGGTGGTGATGAATCCGGGTGGTTTGTTCAGCAACAAATAGCGCGGCTTCTGCCGCGCCAGAGGCTTGCCATCAACCGTGATCTTGTCATGTATGGCATCAACGCGGGTGCCGAGCTCGGTGACCACCTGGCCGTTGACCTGCACCCGCCCTTCACGGATCAGGTCTTCGGAGGCGCGGCGACTGGCGACACCGCGCTGCGCGAGTACGCGTTGCAGTCGTTCGCCCTGTGGCTGGTGGGTGTCATTGGTCGGTGTCATTGACTGGCGATCTCCGCCTGATACAGCGGCAGTTGACCAACAGGCGTCGTACCGAAGAAGAGGAAGAGCGTGCCCGCGGGCTCGCCGGTCTTGGTCAGTGCACCAACCTGCATCTGATAGGCGATACCGGCATCTCCGGAGGTTGGCACAGGAATCGCCGGTGGGTTCTCGAACTGAACATCCCAGACCATCAGTTCGCTGCTGAGACCGGGAATCACGCCGGGATCGGCGGGATTGGTCCACGCGAACTGGCTATCCATCGCGCTCACAATCGTGCGGACATCATCCCAGCGAGTATCGACGTCAATACCACCGGCATCGTTGTACACGAGATCGGAACCCATCACCACGATGATGACGCGGTTCTGGCCACCATTGACCTCGCGAATCACGCTGGCATTGGCACCAGCCTGAACCTCACTACCCGTCTTACCGCCGATGACACCGGGTATACCCGTCGCAGCGGAACCGAGATAGGGAGCGAGCGTGGAATCAGCCCTGTACTCGAGTGAAGGATCGCCCTCCGAATAGATCAGATAGGCGGGGTGCTGGATGATGCCCATCAGCTTGCTGTTCTGCATCATCGCCTCGGTCATCAGGTAGACATCCTGCGCCGAGGAGTAGGCATTATCCGCATCGCGACCATCGGGATTAGTGAAGCGACTGTTGTCCAGCCCAAGCTCGGCTGCGTATTTGTTCATCTCGCCGACAAAACTCTCGCAGGCGATACCCGGATGCTCGGTTACACCGCTGATAATGCCGCCAACGTAGCGGCAAAGCGCATTCGCGGCGTCGCCACCGGAGGGAAGCATCAGACCGTAGAGCAGCTGCGTGACGCTGAGCGTATCGCCCACCTGAAGGTACATCTGCGTGTACCCCAGCTCGACCGGATCATAGTCAGTGATCGTCACCAGCGCGTTATCCGGATCCTCCACCCATTTCAATGTCACCAGCGCGGTCATCATCTTCACCATGGAACCGATCGCGCGGCGATCGTCCGGATTCTTGCTATAGAGGGGAATACCGCTGGTGGTATCCATCACATAGACGGATGCGGCGGTAACATCTGGTGTGGGAATCGGGCTCATCAGCGTCATCGTCGCCGCGCTGGCGGGGAGCGCCTGCACCAGCAAACCCACGAGCATCGCGATTATGATGAGCGTTGTGCCCGGTTTCGTCTTCGTCATTTTGCCTCGTACTCTGTTCGGATAGCGGGGCACGCCACGGCCTCGCGGATTGCGTACCACTGCAGTATAGGGTGCCTCCCTGCTAGAATGGTAGGCTGATTCGTTGCCTGATTCTGGATTCTATTACGTGATCTCCTCGTCCATTCGCATCGCCGCCACCGCCGATCTCCACATTCGCACCGGCGATGACCTCGCCTATCTGCGTGAGGCATTCGCATACGCGGCGGATGCAGCGGATGTCATGCTGATCGCGGGAGACCTCGTCGATGTCGGCCGCCTGGCCGAGATGGAGTATCTGGCTGAGGTGCTGGCGGAAATCCCGATTCCAGTATTCACCGTGCTCGGGAATCATGATCGCCGCGGTATGCGCCGGGCTGCCATGATCAAGGTGCTGAGAGACGTTGGTGTTCGTAATCTGGATGGCACCGGTGCGCTGGTGCAGATCGCGGGCAAACCGACGCTGGGTGTAGTTGGCGTGACTGGTACCGGCGGAAGCTTCACCGATGATGAATCCGATCAGATCGGAGCCGGGGCGCGCTTCACACGTGCAGCCCGGATCAAGAGCCGCAAGGAATCGGCGCGGCTCCGCAGAGCGCTACGCGAGCTGGCTCTTCAGGAACCCGATGTCACTGTGGTGATGACGCATTTCTCCCCGACTACTACCACGTTGGGCGGCGAACCTCCATTGAAGTACTGGATGCTGGGGAACGCCCTGCTCGGCAAGACGATCGACGAGGCACAGCCGACGCTGGCGATCCACGGCCACGCCCATCTCGGCAACGAAGTGGGCCAGACCGAGGGCGGCACAGTCGTCCGCAATGTGGCGGTACCCGTCTGTGGCGGTATCCGATTGTTTGACGCTTCTATGGAAGAAGGTCTCACCGAGATCGGTCTCATTCCGGTCGCGTTCGATGCCACCCGCGGAGGAATGCGCGAGGCGGTTACCTATGCCGAGTAGCGTCAATCTGGCGACGCTCCGACCGGGGTTCCCGACAGCAATGATTCCCGAGGTCGAGACAGAACGGCTCGGTCTCGATACGATTCTGGCCCGCCAGGGTCTGGCACGACATCCGCACACCGCAGATACTCCGCTGGCCGGTATCCGCACGGGCAGCGTGCAGTCGTTTTCCATCGCCAACGGCATCGAAGCGGCCTATGCAACGCTGCTCACCTGGAAGGCGAACGCACCGATCATTCGGCTCACGCCAGCCGCAGGCGTGGCGGCGAGTGTGACCGGCAATGTCACCGATGTTCCCCTCTTGAACGGGTTCCGCTTACCGATTAAGGTGCTCCTGGAGCAGGATCCGCGGTCAATTCTGATTCTGCCGACACCTGAACCGATCTCGGGGCGAATCGCCACGATCCAGGAGGTGGTGAGACTCTCGCGCCACTTCGCCCTCGTCGTGCTGGATGAGCAACTGGCACCCTTCAGTCTCCGACGATTGACGCCGCTAATCGAGGAGTGGGAGAACATCATCTCCATTCAGCGCTTCCCGTACGTCATGCCCGGTGAAACACATCCGTTCGCATGGATGGTGCATCCGGTGGCAATGCGACCGGAGATACAGGAGCATCTGGACCCCGTGCCGTCCGCCACGCTGGAGGAAGTGCTGCGTTATGGACAGATCGATACATTCCGCGCCGAGCGCGCCACGGCGCGACTGAAGGGACAACTCTTCCGCGAGCTCCGTAAACTGAGCGTCGTCAGTGTCCCCTACCCCAGCTGGGGTCCGGCGCTGCTGGCGCGGATCGAACGTGGAGATCGCGATGAGATCGTTGCGGGGTTACAGCAACGCGGTGTGGAGGTGTACGCACCCCCGCATGCAAACTTGCGCCAGCACTTCCGCGCGACGGCGGTTAGCGGCGAATCCATCGCTGCGCTGAAGCAGGCGTTGATCGAGATCAATCGGGAACTCTAGTGTTGGCCAGTGATGAGTATCTCAAGATAACCGGCACACACCCGCAGGAGGAATGGTCGGTCATCTTGGCGCGCCTCTCGTCCTTCGCTTCTCTCAGGAGAGCGGGTTAGGAGGCGATGTTAGCCTCCGGCAGGTTGGTCCACAGGAACCCGGGCAACTCACGGACGCTCCTTGGAAGTCACACACTATCCTCTGGATCGCGCCCGATCGGCACCGGGTCTACATGTTCGCCCTAACCTCCGCCTGTCCCGGATGGTCAACTCCGGGATCGACTCTCCGCCGCAATCCCACGGCGATACAACCAGCCGCAAGCATCGCCAATCCAGCAGTCCCGTAGATGCTGCTCCGAGCGACGTAGACAACAGCAACACCTACCGCAGGGAGATCTTGGGGCGACCGATCCCGGTTTTACCGTCTGCGAGATGGTGCTAGCACCAATCGGATTCCAAATGCCATAAGCCCCAGGCCAATAGCTGTCAGCCCGAGAATGGCCGTTTGTAACGTGGATGCATTTCCGGCCCCGGTAATGGGCAAGGCATTCACACGTTGCTCCAGGCTGCTGTTGTGCTCTGTAACGATCTCCCAGTTTCCATCATCATTCTGCTGCATAGAGAGTGATTGGTCAGGATCCTCGGTGATCGTGAATGGCATTTGGAATACCTGACCATCCAATGTCTCCAACTTCATCAGATAGGTACCCGCAGGGAGCGGTGGGAGAGCCCAGTATTCCTGGTCAGGTGCCACGAAGAAGTGGAAAATGGGTTGAGCACCAATCCCATCCTGTGAAGCAGCAGCAAGGAAGATCGTGCCAGCCGGCACGGCATTCCAGGGACCGTATGCCATCACCAGGAAACCACCTGAAACAGCGCCCACAGTCACCACTGCCGCGATCACCGAGACTTTCTGCGCGATCCCAACCCACTCACCGCCATCTTCAGTATCGCCGCAGCCCGAAAACAGTACGCCCAGCGATCTGTTGCAACTCTTCTTCTTCGGTTCCTTTTGTTCAATGCGGACCGGAGGCTGTGGCACAATCTTGATGGTAGGCACTTCAGTGAAATACAGACCGCCAATTGTTGGCGTTATGCGGAGCCAGTTATAGAATGCCTGCGTTTCTCGCATGGTTTTGAAGAACGGAGGGCCGTTCTTGGGATCCGGAATCGTGATGATCTCCCAATCAGGTTCTTCACCGGAGTTGGCGATATTCACGCGCACTCTGTCACCGGGTTGAGATGACACTGAAGCTTCGCGGACGTTCCAGATCATACCTGTTGGTTCCGACACTTGGAATACGATGGTTAGTGGTTCCAAGGTTGGTTC
>JAMLHR010000026.1 GCA_023957015.1 Thermomicrobiales bacterium
AGTCTCGTCCCACGTATCCCATTCCGGTGTGGTGATGATTGGTCCCTCGATATTCGTGGCAAACGACCAGACATCAGTGAAACCAAGTGCATTCAGCCTCTGCATGGCCTCGCGATGGCGACCGATGTTGAAGTCGCCACCGATAATCGTCTCAATCGCTGGATCAATGAGCGGTGTGATCTGTTCCACCAGAATCGCCAGCTGTGCCGGGATACCTTCCACCACATAGGTGAGATGCGTGTTGATGTGGAGCAGGGGAGTGCCATTCACTGTCATCCTGGCCCAGGTTGCGATGCGCGGTAGGTCCTCGTTCGGCATACGTGAGCCTGGTACCTCCGGCCTAGGACTGAGCCAGAACGTACCAGTTGCCTCCACCTCGCAGCAGCGACGGTCGACGAAAATAGCGGCGTACTCGCCACCCCAGGCGGGATCGCGACCCTCGCCATACATGTCGTAATGTTCCAACTCATCGCGCAGGTAGGCGAGCTGGTACTCATATCCCTCCTGCGTCCCCAGAATCGTCGGTTGCTGGCTGCGGATCGTCTCGACCAGCGCCTGCTTCCGCTGTTCCCAGTGAGGTAGATCGCCACCATTCTTGAGGTTGTAGGTCATCACTCGGGTATCGGGGGTGTCGAAGATGGATGGCATGGAAGGCTCTACCCCCGTACCTTACCGACGCAGATCGTCCACGGCATGGAGCCGGTGAGGAGTACCACATCCAGCTCCTGGCTGACGAACTCGCCGAAACCGCCCTTGCTCCAGAAGTTGCGATGATCGGGATCGCTGCCCTTTGGCGTGATATTCAGGTTCTTGCCGCGAGCGGCGTTCGCCAGACAGAAGAATGGCTCATGCGGCACGCTGAGGACCACGTAATCCTTCGCCACCCGAGCCACTTCCTTCAGCGCCTTATCCGGCTCATACAGGTGCTCGAATACCTCGAAGGAGACAGCCACATCGAACGCATTGTCGTCGTGCTTGATGTCATAGATGCTGCCGGTATCGAAGGTCGCTCGTGGATTGCGGCGGCGGGCCAGCTCAACACTATCTGGGAGCACATCGAATCCGGTTATCTGCAGGGCGGGAATCGCGGTCAGCAATACCTCGTCGACGAAGCCTTCACCACAACCACAGTCGAGCAGCGTTGTCGGCTCGAGTTCCGCCACGATAGTCGCGATGCTGGTGTGAAAACGATCGATCAATGCCCGTTGCAGTTTGCTGGAACTGGTGTGCTTGCGATAGTTGGAGGTATCCACGGACGATTGCGGTTCGTAACGGTAAGTCTCCGAAATACTCACTGAGATTCTCCTCGTGGATTAGGCTGATTCAGGTTGGGGAAGCTGAGCGTCCCCGCGGCGTGCCAACCAAATACGAACGATGCCATACAAAACGGGAATGGCCAGGAAGAGCGCCATTCGATACATCACAGCCGCGGCAACGACTTCGGCACCGGGCACATTGGCGAGACGAGCGACGACATACATCATCGCCTCCCTGACCACCGCACCACCCGGTATCGGACTCAGCATCCCGACCAACATCGGTAATGTGGTCAGTCCAAGGATAAACCGGGCATCGGTTTGAACACCCATGGCTTGCACCAGGAGCGCCAGCACGATTCCCTGCAGAATCCAGTACAGTACTGTGGTGCCGAACGCCATGGCCGCCTCGGCCGGTCGATCCAGTGGCGAGACGATGATGCGCTTGATGAAGTTCACCGCGCGTCGGCGTTGTTCCGCCCGTCGGAAGAAGATCACCATCAGTATCAGCACAGCCACGAATCCGATGATGGCGAACATCTCGTAGCGGGATGCGTTCTCGCCGAGTTCGTTGGCGACTGCGGTTGTTGATCCCCGCGCCAGGATCAGCCAGATGATCGTGCCGATACCCAGCACAATGACATCCATACCGATTTCCCAGAGCGCCACCACGCCGGTGGCATGGTGATCGAGCCCTAGTGCGCGCTTGGTCAGCGCAGCCCGACTCGGTACGGCAAGTCCAACCGGGGCGGCGTAGTTGATGACAACGGACGTCAGAAACGCTTCTGCGGCTCGGGGGAGATCACTCCAGCCCTGTGCCATCTTCACCAGTTGGTGCCATCGAACGGCGAGCAACCACAAACTGAAGAGATAGATCGGTGTCGCATAGAGCAGTTGGCGTGTATTGGCCTCGCGCACAACCCGCCAGAGCTCCGCCAACGATCCCTGCCACCAGAGCAGCAGCGTCGCAGCGAAAATGCAGATCGCGAAAATCAGCGGAGTCGGTATTCGCGAAAGTTTCCGCAGGCCACGCTTCGCGGTTTCGGCGGACGGTTGGTTCACAGGGTCTTCACGACCTCGACGCTATCGAGTTGCGGTCGATTGCCCAGACCGACGGTCTCGCGCAGTGGCAGCAACTTGTCCGGTTGGGGGGCGTTATTCCCGAAGCTCAGGTACTCGCCGAGCAGTCCGAGCCCGAAGAACTGCGTGCCGATCACCATCATCAGCACCGCGAGCATCAGGAGCGGTCGTCCTCCGATGGCTTCGTGGTTCACGAACTTTTCGATTGCGAGCCAGAATCCCATCAATCCGCCCAGGAACATGAAGATGATGCCAGGCAGACCAAAGAGGTGCATGGGACGTTGGCGATATTGGGTGATGAAAACTACCGTGAGAAGATCGAGGAATCCCTTGGTGAGGCGTCCCCAGCCGTACTTGCTGCTACCCCAGGTGCGGGGATGATGTTCCACCGGTAGTTCCGCGATGCGGAATCCCTCCGCGTTGGCCAGGACCGGTGTGAATCGATGCAGTTCGCCGTAAAGGCGGATATTCTCCGTCACATCATGGCGATAGGCCTTGAAGCCACAGTTGAAATCGTGAAGCTGAACACCGGTAGCCTTGCGCACGGTCCAGTTGAAGACTTTGCTCGGGAAGGTCTTGCCGAGTGGATCCTGCCGACGCTGCTTCCAGCCGGAGACGAGGTCATAGCCTTCATCCAGTTTGGCCAGAAATCGGCTGATCTCCTTGGGATCGTCCTGAAGATCACCATCCATCGTGATCACCACATCGCCGCGAGCGGCGGCGAATCCGTGACTGAGACCCTGTGCCTTGCCGAAGTTGCGGCGATGGCGTAAACCGACCACCCGAGGATCGGTCTCATTCAGTTCGGTGATGATCTCCCAAGTGCGATCGGTGGAACCGTCATCAACGACCAGGATCTCGAACGGTAATCCGGTCGCCTCAAGTTCCGGTACCAGCGAGTTATAGAGATCCTGCAGATTGCCTTCCTCATTCATTACCGGTACGAGCACGGTCAGGGATCGCATCGGATCCGGATGAATGTCGGAGACAAGTCGCGGAACGGTGGCGAAGGAAACCGGCTGTGGAATTGGTGTGGAACGTGATTGGGCAGAATGCACGGCGTTGATAGCTCCAGCGTGAATATGCGACCAGGGTGTCTCACCCTGCCCCGGGCCTGACTATACGCCTGTTGACGGCCCCACGCAAATCCTAATCGCCGGCAGGCGTTGACTCCGATGGGGCTGGTTCATCACCGTTGATAGCCTGATTTGGTGCGACGCTCAGTTCCTGGGTGCCGTCGTTCCGCATCACGTAGATCTGCTTGTACGTGCTGATTTCCTTGGGAAAGGTCACCGTCTGCATGGCACTACCGCTATCGGCAACAACCAGATCGTCGACCTTCCAGCGGTTGTCCTCATGATCCACGCACCAAATCTCGTGCTTTTCGCTTGGATCGAGATTCCAGGCCATCATCGTGCCATCTTTGCTATCCGGATCGGCACCGATGTGTCCACCGGACTGATCATCGCTGGATTGCATGGCGTAGACCTGGAAGTTCCGCCCAGACATAGAGGTACTGCTCTCGTTGCTGGGAAGCAGATTCCATAGTCCTATAACCGCGAGCGCCACGCAGAACCCCGCGAAAACCGAACCGAACGTCCACATCGGTCGTGAAGGGGCCTTGCGGCCGCGAATTCGTGATTCGGATTTTCGCGGCGAGGGGATACGCGTAGGCTCGGCATCACGCTCCTGGAGGAAACGCTCATGGAGCCTGAGCTTGAGTGCGGCGTCGGGTTCGATCTGGTTGACCGCGAACGGCAACAACTGCACGGCGGTATCCAGGCGTGCCAACTCAGCCCGGCAGATAGAGCAACCGCTCAGGTGATGCTCGAATCGCTCCTGATCCTCCGCCTCCAGGATACCCAGAGCGGCTTCTTCTATGTGATCGGAACAGAACAGGCAATCGTCTGACTCCGCCAGATTGTCTATGACGTCGTGATCGTTCATGTCGCTTCCAGTGATTGCAGTTCCACCGATTCCTGCATTTTTCTCAGTGCCAGACGCATACGCGTTTTGATCGTTCCCAGCGGTGTATCCAGTAACTCCGAGATCTCCCGCTGAGTGAGACCGTTGAAGTACGCCAGTTCCAGTACCTCTCGCTGAGGTTGTGGTAACTGATCCATTGCCTTTCGCACTAACTCCCGCCGTTCGGTCAGGATGGCGTGCGTGTCCATTGAGATACCGTCAGCTCGCAACGAGATCATCAGTTCCGTCTGATCCTCTGCCTGCTGTTTCTGTGGTCGTCGTTGCTGCTTGCGAATCTCATCAATGGCCATGTTATGCGTAATGCTCAGCAGCCAACTAATCAGACTCCCGCGGGCATCCGTGAACCGACTTGCCCGCCGCCAGGCACGCAAATACACCTCTTGCAGCAGCTCCTCCGCTTGATCGCGATCGCCCATCATCCGCAACGCGAACGAGAAAACGGGTCGATGATAACGGTCATACAGCAGATCCATCGCCTCGGGATGACCCTCAGCAAGTGACTGCATCAGATCGGAATCCGATGCATCCGCGGAAAGCGGCGCGTATGGTGCGGAACGTTGGACGGTCACGCGCCGCAATCCGACAGACATCGGACCACTGCCGATCTACCCTCGTATACGCGCATATCGTCAAGATGGATGTAGGTGATGTTCATACCGTGCTGCTCCATGGCCAGTTCGCGTGGAGTTCTCCGAAATAGCGTACGGTATTTTGCGCGTCGTCGTCCTCGTAGGGACTGACGATCTGATGCATACCATCCAGATCAGCATCAGTTTCCGGCCAGTCCGAGCGAATATGGCCGCCGCGGCTCTCTTCCCGATCCAGCGCGGAGAGCACGACCTGTTTGCTGACTAGCCGCATGTTTCTCGTCATCAGCGCCATGCGATCACGCGAGAGCGGCAGATCGGGTGTGGAATCGATGAATGTGAGTGCACGCAGCAGATCCTCGCGATTGCGCTCGACGCCAACCCACTCGGTCATGCGACGTCGCACGTTCTTTTGATCGGGAATCGTATCGTCGATCACAGCGAGATCCTGATCAATGCGATCCTCCGGTACACCGGCAGGAGGCAACACGCTATTCTCTAGCGCATCGGAAGCATTGATACCGAAAACCAAGCCCTCCAGCAGGCTATTGCTCGCCAGTCGATTGGCACCATGGACACCGGTGCAGGCGACTTCGCCGATCGCTAACAGGCCAGCTCTGGAGGTGCGTCCTTGTGCGTCCGCGATCACGCCTCCCATATAGTAGTGGGCCGCTGGAGCTACCGGGATCAATTCGGTGCTCATGGAAACACCCGCATCCGCCAGCATCTGCTCGATCGTGGGGAATCGATGTCGGATCAACTCCGGATCAAGGTGACGGACATCCAGGAAAACCTGGTTGCCCGGTTGATTCAGTTGCTTCTGGATTGAACCCGCCACCACATTCCGTGGTGCCAACTCGCCCCGCGGATCGACATCGAGCATGAAACGCTCACCAGCGGAGTTCACCAGATATGCTCCCTCGCCGCGGACCGCCTCCGAGATCAGGAACGGTGCCACGTCTGGCTTGCGCAGCACCGTTGGGTGAAACTGCACGAACTCCAGATCGGCCAGATCGATACCCGCACGGAGCGCCATCGCGACACCATCAGCGGTCGCCCCCTTCGGATTGCTTGTGATATTCCACAGTCGCCCGGCACCACCGTTAGCGAGAACCGTTGCTCGCGCCAGCATGCGCTCGATTGTTCCGTTCTCGAGGAGCACGGTAACACCACCGATCGCGTCATCCCGATTCAGCACGAGATCGACCGCCAGTGAGTTCTCGACAACGCGGGTGTTCTTGCGGCGGCGTAAGCGCTCTACCAGCGCCCGCTCGATCTCGGCACCGGTGGCATCGCCACCGGCGTGGAGGATACGACGGCGGGAGTGGGCCGCTTCCTGACCGAGCTGAAGCGTGTTGCCATTCAGATCAAACCGTGCTCCCTGACGAAGTAACCAGCGCACCGCGCTGGCTCCGCGTTCCACCAGACCAGTGGCCGTATCAGCATCGGTCAATCCGTCGCCTGCATCGATCGTGTCCTTCAAATGAAGGTGAGCGCTGTCTTCCGGACCAATCGCCGCCGCCATACCGCCCTGGGCGTAGCGCGTATTGCTTTCGCCCAGTTCGTTCTTGGTCAATACCGTCAGGGAGTATGTATCCGGCAGCCGCAGGGCGAAGCTGAGTCCCGCGATACCGGCGCCGATCACGACGACATCCTGCGTGCTTTCGGTATCAAACGTGCGCAGCCGGGTTGATTCGTTTGGAGTTAGTGTCATTGGTCACTCGTGGGATGAAGTCGTGAGGTCAAGTAGCCCGCGGTCCGTTAATCGGGCTTCCGGGATAACTGACAATGAGAGAAATGCCAGCGTACCGAACGGATCATGCAATGTGCAGCCAAGCCGCTGCACCTCCTTGCGTAGAGCATCATACGCCCTGGCCACATCTGACAACGGTTCATAGGTCATCAAACCGGCAATCGGTAAGGGGATATGGCCCAGGACTTCGCCATCCGCGACCGCGGCCAGACCACCTTGCGATTCCGCCACGATCGCGACCGCGGCCAGGATGTCTTCATCGGAGACACCAACAGCGATGATGTTGTGGGCGTCATGGGCGACGGTGCTGGCAATGGCGCCGCGACTCAAACCGAATCCACGGGTGAAGCCGATGCCAATCCGACCGGTGGCGTGATGTCGCTCAATGGAAACGGTCTTGAGTAAGTCCTGCGTTGGATCGCTGAGGGCGATGTCGTCACGGGTGGTGGGTTCGATCTCGATCAACCTGGTGACGATTTGCCCAGGGATCACCTCGATACCTTTGCGGGCATCGACCGCCGCGATCTGGAGCTGGGATCGTCGCACCGGAGCGAGATTGACCGTGTGAAGCAATTCATGCGGCACATCGATCTCGGGCAGATCCACGATCAACTGCCCGTCGATGGCAACTACCTCGCCGCGGAAGAGCGTCTGCTCAACGGTGAGATTGGTCAGGTTGTCCAGAATCACCAGATTGGCGTCGTATCCCGGTGCGACCGCGCCAAGCTTACTCAACTTCCAATACTGCGCAGCATTCCAGGTGGCCATGCGGATCGCCCGGATCGGATCGAGTCCGCCGGAGATGGCGAGCCGCAAGATATCGTCTACATGCCCGACCTCGGCCAGGTCGTGGCAGTCGCGATCGTCGGACGCGAAGCAGATACGGGGATAGGTCTTGTCGTTGACCAGCGGTAACAGTTCGTGCAGGTTCTTCTCGCTGGAGCCTTCGCGGATCATGATCATCAGACCATTGCGCAGCTTCTCCTGGGCCTCCTCCAGTGTCACCGATTCGTGATCGGAATCGATGCCAGCGGCGATGTAACCGGTGAGCGGAACACCGGTCATCATCGGACTATGGCCATCAATGCGGTGCCCCCGCGCCGCCGCGAAGATATCCGCGACGTCCTGTTCACCGGCGAGCACGGCCGGGAAGTTCATCATCTCGCCGAGGCCAACTGTCTCCGGCCAGCCCAGCATCTCCTCGATATCGCTGGTGGGCCATTCGGCACCAGGACTTTCGTGCGCGCTCGCGGGCACGCAGCTTGGTGCGGTGAAGCGGACATTGAGCGGCAGACCCTGCGCGGCAACGCGCATGGCGCAGATACCATCGAGACCGGCGACGTTTGCCATCTCGTGGGGATCGGTGACGATGAGACCAGTGCCATGTGGCACCACGGCCTCGGCGAAGCGTGGCATCCACAATAGACTTGCTTCGGTATGGATATGAGCGTCGATGAACGACGGCGCGATAATCTGTCCGTTAAGTGTGATCTCCGTGCGCGTCAGCGGAAAGCTGCCAACGCCGACGATCACACCCGCGTCGATCGCCACATCCGCCTCGATCAGTTCCTCGGTGAAGACATTGAGCACACGTCCACCGCGAATCACCAGTTCCGCTTCGTAGAG
This sequence comes from Thermomicrobiales bacterium, assembly GCA_023957015.1. GTDB lineage: Bacteria > Chloroflexota > Chloroflexia > Thermomicrobiales > UBA6265 > UBA6265. Next base: position 8,289 of record JAMLHR010000026.1, read on the forward strand.
CCCCTGAGCCACGGCAATGCGTCGTCGCCATTGCCATTTCCACATATTGATGCGTGCCTGCTCCGGTGAGAGTTCATGTTCCACACGTCACCGTCCTTTGTTCTTACATGTGTGTTGATAGGTCGTAGGGCCTAATCCAGTTGTTGTTCGATCAACGTCAGGAGATCTTCCAGCTTGGGATGATTCTCGCGCACAAATTTACCGATCGCATCAGCGCGAGCAAAGGGGAGTTCATAGTGCTCTGCCACCGCCACGCCCTGATCGATGTCGTCCCAACGTGCGGTCTGGTGTGGTTCCAGGAAACCTCTGGCAATGCGCGGGATCGCGATGCGTGCCAGGCGGCTTCGCGATGCTTGCTTGTAGATACTCTCCTCATCGGCATAGAGCCCGGGAGAGTTCATACCGAGAACCACCTCGTAGCCGTCTTGTCCGACACGGACATCGATTCTGCCAAGCTCATCATCGGCGGCAATCGTCCAGCGGTTGTTCTCATCCAGCATGCCGTAGGCATAGTATCCGGCTGCCTTGAGCGAATAAAGAACGGGTAACAGCGTCTGGCGGTCAGCGGCAATTGATTCGTCTGGTAACAGCGAATCGCTATCATCGATCGGTTGAATATCGTCTGGGAGCACGGGCGGGACCTCACCTCGGTCGATCGGAAGTTTGCCACAGTATAGCGGCGGAGCCTTCAATACAGTTGAAGATCGGAATTTGGGTTAACGCCCAATTCTCAGGAATCACGTTTGGTGAAATCCGCGAACTGCTGCATCGATTTGCACCGCTTCTATTTGACAGGGACCTACAGAACCGATTAAGGTTCAGGCCAATCAGACCAATCGAGATGGAACTTCCGTGTGCAACGGTGCCACGGTGGAGTTTCGGACCAATGGAGGGCCGGGCTCGCAGTCTGACGGTTTTCCGTGCGTCCGGGTGCTTGGTACTCGGGTGGGCATAACGTATGCCACGCACGCATTCGTGTATGCGGGCTTCGCCCGACATCGGAGGTAAACGGAAATGGTTGACTCCCGTTTTGAAGGCCTTCTGTCCGATTTTCGGTCGGGCAAGGTAGATCGTCGCAGCTTCGTCATGAAGGCTCTCGCCTTCGGAGCTTCGGCCAGCGTTATCGGCAGCCACATGCGCGCTTCCGCCCAGGATGCCACTGCTCTTGGTCCCGGTTCCATCGGTACCAGCGTTGAGCACGATGGGACTACTGACAAGGGGACGATCAAGGTCTACAGCTCCTTCCCGCTCAGTGCATCCTATGAGCAGATTGGTGGCGATAGCCGAGAGGCCATTCAGTTCGCTATCGAACTCTGGGGTGGTGCTGCCGGTGGTTACGCTATCGAGTATGTTCCCCTCGACGACGGTGTTGCTGCCAACAACGGTAACTGGGACGGCGCCCTTGAGGCTGAAAATGCCGCCAAGGCGATTGGCGATGCGGACTGTATGGCGTACATGGCCACCTACAACTCCGGTGCCGCCATGGTTTCCATTCCGCTAACGAACGAAGCAGGCCTTGTGATGGTGAGTGGTGCCAATACCGCCATCCATCTCACCCGGCCTGATCCGGAGAATCCGGATGCCGATGGCTACCCGGATGTGCTCTATCCAACCGGCGTGCGCAACTACTGCCGTGTGATTGCCGCCGATGACCTTCAGGGTGCCGCCGGTGCCAACCACGCTATCAATGAACTTGGCAGACAACGCGCGTTTGTCCTGCATGACAATCAGACCTACGGTAAAGGTCTGGCCGAAGTATTCCAGCGCACGTTCACGGAACTCGGTGGTGAGGTTGTTGGTTTCGAGGGCTATGATGCAAACGCACCTGACTATCAGGCGTTGATGAGCCGCATCGCTTCTCTTGGACCAGACATTGTCTATGCCGGTGCCATTGTCAGTCTCAATACTTCCAAGGTATTGATCGACATGCGTGATGTTATGCCAGATCCAGAGGAAGTTGTCTTCATGGGTCCGGATGGTCTCATCAACCAGGCATTTGTTGATGGTGCTGGTGAGGCCGCTGAAGGCGCGCTTCTGACCTTTGGTGGTCTTCCGCCGGAATCCCTTGAAGCGCTGGGTGGTGCAGGTGCTGAGTGGGTCGCTCAGATGCGTGAGCGACTTGGACGCGAACCAGATGCGTATGCGTCTTACTGGTTCCAGGTAGCGGTCGTCGTTCTCAACGGTATTGACGCCGCCGCTGATAAGGACCGCGCCAAGGTCCTCGAAGCCGTGATGGGTACCACTGACTTCCAGGGATTGGCTGGCTCGTGGAGCTTCACCGAAACAGGTGATGCAGACGCTCCACAGCTTACGGTGAATAGAGTGGTCGATGGCGTGATCAAGTTCGATGCCGCCATTGCTCCACCCGTCTAGATCCGCATAGAGCAATAGTCGCTAAGGCAGTCCGGATTGGGGTAACCCGATCCGGACTGATCTAGCCGAGAGGCAGGTATCTATGACGCCAGTCGATATGGGACAGGGACGAGAACGATGAACTGGACGTTATTCTTCCAAATGGTGATTATCGGTATCGCAACAGGTTCGCTTATTGCGTTGATCGCGTTAGGCTACACCCTCGTTTACGGTATTGTGGAACTCATCAACTTCGCCCACGGCGAAGTCTTCATGTTGGGAGCCTTCTTCGCAGGTACCGTCATTGGGTTGACGGGTGTCACAAGCGAGAACTCTACTATCCAAATCATCGGTACGTTGTTGCTCGCCTTATTGGCTTGCATGGTGTTTAGTGCTGTTCTGAACGCGTTTATCGATCGGGTGGCCTACAGACGGTTACGTAATGCACCGCGCCTGGCACCATTGATTGCTGCCATTGGTTTTAGCTTCATATTGCAAAATATCGCCATCTATTGGAAAGGGCCGAATCCGCTCATTGCGCCGAAAATCCTGCCGCGAGAGTTTACCCAGTACAACATCCTCAAGGAATGGGCGATCTTCGGCGGCTACTTTGACGACAAGTTCATTCGCTTTATGGCCAAGGATGTCCTGGTCATTGGCATCACCATACCGTTGCTCATCGGTATGAGTTGGTTCGTCTATCGCACCCGTATCGGTACGGCGATGCGCGCCACAGCTCAGGATCGCGAGGCAGCTGCCCTGATGGGTATCGATATCAATCGCACGATCCAGGTTGCTTTCCTCATCGGTGGTGCCCTCGCTGGTGCCGCTGGTATGGTCGCGTTGATCTACAACAACTCCGCACGCTTTAATATGGGATTCCAGTACGGACTCTTCGCTTTCACCGCGGCTGTGCTTGGAGGAATCGGAAACCTCACTGGCGCTGTGGTGGGCGGCCTATTGATTGGTCTGATTTGGGCCATGAGTGATGGCTGGATGCCGACAGTGGTGCCCGGTTGGGGCGCGCAGTGGACCAACACTGTCATCTTCTCCATCCTCGTGCTTGTCCTCATCTTCCGTCCAGCCGGCCTGTTTGGCAAAGCTACGACTGAGAAGGTCTGAACCAGAAAGGATCATCCTCAATGGCCGTTTCATCCGTTCAGGCCCGAACCGAAGCGTTCTTTGCGGAACGCAAGGCTGAAAGTAATGACCGACTGCGGAAAGTGCTGATTGGTATCGTTGTGGTGAGTTTGTATCCGATTCTTGACCAATGGTTGGGTTTTGGATTGTTGGGCTCGTTGATTCCCATTCTCATGTACGCGCTATTAGCCATGGGGCTCAACATTGTTGTCGGGTACGCTGGTTTGCTCGATATCGGCTATGTCGCATTCTTCATCATCGGAGCCTATGCGCAGGCCTTCCTCACATCCCCCAACTCGTTCTTTATACGACAGGGATTAGTACCAGGTTTCGTGCAGAATTTCTGGGTGGCAATGCTCTTCTCGTGGGTTCTGGCCGCGATCTTCGGTGTACTCATTGGTGCGCCAACGTTGCGACTGCGGGGGGACTATCTGGCGATCGTGACGCTCGGTTTCAGCGAAATCGTGCCTGATTTCTTCACCAACGCTGCCGGTATTACTGGTGGTCCGCGCGGTATTGGCCAGATTGCCAAGCCTCCGGCCATTCCGCTACCAGGGGACAGGAGTATCTCCTTCTCGTCCACAGATCACGTTTCGTGGTTCTATCTTCTGCTGGCGGTGGGGGTGCTCACGTTGTTTATGGTCACCCGGCTCTACGATTCACGCATGGGGCGCGCCTGGCAGGCAATCCGTGAGGATGAGATCGCTGCCGCCAGCATGGGCATCCCTCCAGTCTCGACCAAACTTTGGGCGTTTGCGCTCGGCGCATCCTTCGCTGGCTTCGCGGGCTCGGTCTATTCCGGCTATGTGCAGTCGGTGTATCCGGATCAGTTCCAGTTCTCGCTCTCGATCCTCGTGCTGTCGATGGTCATCCTCGGTGGTATCGGCAATATCTACGGCGTGTTGGCCGGTGCACTCATCATTGGTTCGTTTGATCGCATTCTCGCCGTCAAACTCACGATTCCGCTCAACGCGCTCGGCCGACAAATGGAGAGCTGGCCGGGTATTTTCGGCGATCTGGGATCGTTCTTCGCCACCCACTCGCTTACCGCGGATCGCTTCCTGATCTTCGGTCTTGCCCTGGTGTTGGTGATGATCCTTAGACCAGGCGGTCTCTTCCCCAGCAAGCAACGTGCCGCCGAGATGAAGGGCGATGACGACAACTTCGAGTTTGATGACTACGAGACCAATCAGACGGTGCGCTCAGCGCGACGAAAGGAGGCCTGATATGGCGAACGCAACCCAGACCAGCACTCTGGCTTCAGCACCGCAGGCCAGTGACGTCGTGCTGGAGACCAAGGGACTGACGCAAATCTTCGGTGGCTTGGTGGCCGTCGATTCCGTCGACCTCAAGATTCAGCGCAACTCGATTACGAGCGTTATCGGCCCGAACGGTGCCGGGAAAACTACGTAATTCAACATGATCGCCGGTATCTATCGGCCAACCCGCGGTGAGATCCTGTTTAACGGTGAGACGATCGCCAGGGGCTCGAAGAGCCTTGGTCCGCATCAGGTAACAAAAGCAGGGATCGCACGCACGTTCCAGAATATCCGCCTCTTCAGCAATGTCAGTGCCATCGACAATGTCCTGATGGGGATGCACTGTCGTATGCATTCGCTACCGTGGCACGCGATTGTGCGGTCCAAGAGTCAGCGAGAAGAAGAATTTCGTAGCATGGAGCGCGCGTACGAATTGCTCGATTATGTTGGCCTGAGCGGAACGGCGCGCGTAGCCGCGAAAAACCTTAGTTACGGTGACCAACGCCGTCTGGAGATTGCCAGGGCGTTGGCGAGTGATCCCAAGTTGTTGTTGCTCGATGAGCCCGCCGCCGGTATGAACCCGCGCGAGACAGCCACCCTCACAGAGTTTATTAGTACCATGCGGACGGATCTGGATGTCACGATCTTGTTGATCGAGCACGATATGAAGGTCGTTATGGGCATCTCCGATCATATCGCGGTGCTTGATCATGGCGTCAAGATCGCCGATGGGAGTCCCGAAGAGATACGGGAGAATCCGCAGGTGATTGAGGCCTATCTGGGTGCAGGATCGGCTGAAGTTATTGCCAGGCTTTCCGGTGAATCGACGGCTGTTGCGCAGGAGGTATCGACAGATGTCAGCAACGGCTGAACGCGAGAGCATGCTCAAGCTCAACGATGTGCATTCCTATTACGGTCAAATCCACGCCCTGAAGGGTATTTCTATTGATGTCAAAGAGGGCGAAGTCGTCACGCTGATCGGCTCGAACGGAGCAGGCAAGAGCACAACCCTGCGCACCATCTCTGGATTGCTCTCCCCCCGTCAAGGTGAAGTGCTCTACAAGGGCAACAACATTGCCGGGACACCAGCGCACAAGGTTGCCGGGATGGGAATTGCGCAGTCGCCGGAAGGGCGACGCATCTTCCCGCGGATGACGGTGCTTGAAAACCTGCAGATGGGTGCATTTGTGCACGGTAAGGTTGATCCTAACGATCTGGCACGCGTCTATGATCTCTTCCCCCGCCTTAAGGAGCGCGTTAGCCAAAAGGCTGGCACGATGAGCGGTGGTGAGCAACAGATGTTGGCCATCGGCCGGGCACTGATGGCAAGCCCGAAGCTGCTCTTGTTGGATGAGCCGAGCATGGGACTTAGTCCGATCCTGGTGGAGCAGATCTTCAGCATTATCAAGGACATCAATAAGCAGGGCACCACGGTGCTGCTCGTGGAACAGAACGCACTCATGGCGTTGGCGGTGGCCAGCCATGGGTATGTCCTGCAGACCGGTCAGATTATTCTGCAGGACAATGCCAAGGCGTTGCTGGCGAATGAGACCGTGCGCAAGGCCTACCTCGGCGAAGAATAGAGACGCATCTGGCTGGAATGCGCCTCTTCCCTGATTCGGCCCGCAGCCATGCGGGCCGGTCGTTTGATCACCTGCGGTATTATGGTGAACGGCAAGGGGATAGACACCCCTTGTTCTTTGTGTGCGTGGAAATCCGTCTGAAACGGGGTACAACATGGGGTTCAAAGTTCGGACTAACCGGGTGAACATGCCCAAGCGCATCGATCGCCTGAACGAGCTCAGCTACAACCTGTGGTGGACCTGGCACCTGCCAGCCCGCTACTTGTTCAAAGAGCTTGATCCAGTTCTGTGGGAAATCGTGAAGCAGAACCCGGTGCTCTTCCTGCACCGCATTGAGCCGGAGCGTTTGGTCAAGGCCGTTGCCGATCCGGCGTTCCTCAGTCGCTATGACGAAGTTATGCGCACCTTCGATGCCATGCTTCACAGCCAGGAGGCTGATACCTGGCTGGCGTTGAATCACCCGGAGCTGGTAGGCAAGAACATCGCCTATTTCTCTGCCGAGTTCGGTCTGCATCCGGCGCTGCCGATCTATTCGGGTGGCCTGGGTGTGCTTGCTGGCGATCACATCAAGGAAGCCAGCGATATGGGTATTCCGCTGACCGCGGTTTCCTTGCTCTATCGCCAGGGGTACTTGCAGCAGCGCATTGACAGCGCCGGCTGGCAGCAGGATGTTCCGGCGATTCTTGAGCCGGATTCCGAGCCAGTGCAGCAGGTCATGAATGCCGATGGCTCACCACTCTACGTTGAGGTGGACTTGCACGATGTTGACAACGCCCTCCGACTTGCTGTCTGGCAGGTGAAGGTAGGCCGTGTCTCCCTCTACCTGCTTGACTCCGATGTCGAAGGCAATCCGGAATGGACGCGTGAGCTTTCCAGCCGCCTCTATGGTGGCGATACCTGGCATCGATTGCGCCAGGAGATCGTGCTTGGCATCGGCGGTGTGCGCTTGCTGCGCAAGCTCGGTATCGAGCCCACCTATTGGCACGCCAATGAGGGTCACGCTGCCTTGAGCATGGTTGAACGCGTGCGCGAGTACGTCGAGGCCGGAATGGATGTGGAGGAGGCGATGGATACGGTTGCCCGTCATACCGTCTTCACTACTCACACACCGGTTCCTGCTGGCCACGATATCTTCAGCGAAGAGCAGATCGATAAGTACTTCAGCAACTACTGGCCTGATCTGAAGATGACGCGGGAAGAGTTCTACGCGCTTGGCGCGCATGGGGACAAGCCGGGATTCAACTTCACCGCACTCTCGATGCGTCTGGCTGATCATCGCAATGGTGTGAGCGAGAAGCACGGCGAAGTGAGCCGCGAGATGTGGTACGACATCTTCCCGGATGCTACGCCGGAGGATGCGCCAATCAGGCACATCACCAACGGCGTTCACCTGCGCACCTGGATCGGCAAGCACATGCGCCAGGCATATTCGCGCTACCAGCCGCAGTACTGGCAGCAGCAGCAGGAGAAGGAGCATGTCTGGGATACGATCCTGAATATTCCGGACGATGAGTTCTGGGCAGCCCACCTGCTGGCCAAGCAGAGCCTGATCACCGCGATGGATGAGCGTTCCCGCGCTCGCTACGTTGGTGGCGATTTCGATGCCTGGCAGGTGCTGAGCTCAGGCGCGTTCCAGACACCGAAGGTGCTGACACTGGGCTTCGCCCGTCGCTTCGCGACGTATAAGCGGGCGACATTGCTCTTCCGCGATGCGGAACGCTTGCAGCGGATTCTGACCAATCCGGAGTTCCCGGTGCAGTTGATCTTCGCTGGTAAGGCTCACCCGGCGGATAACGGCGGCAAGCAGTTGATCCAGGATATCTACATGCGTGCCCGCGACCCGAAGTTCGGTGGTCGCATCGCCTTCGTCGAGGATTACGAGATGGGTATTGCCCGTAACCTCGTATCCGGTGTCGATGTCTGGGTCAATAACCCGCGCTACCCGTTGGAAGCATCCGGTACCAGTGGTATGAAGGCGGCCGCGAACGGTGTCCCGAACTTCTCCATTCTCGATGGATGGTGGATCGAGGGTTTCCGTGAGAATCCGCGCAACGGTTGGGGTATTCCGCCGGCAACTGAACTTGAAGGCGACGAGCAGGACGAGTTCGAGGCGAATGCGATGTATGACGTGCTTGAGCACGCTATCGTGCCGTTGTACTACCAGCGCGATGCAGACGGTATTCCGCGTGAGTGGATCAAGGTGATGAAGGAAGCGATCCGCACCTGTGCACCGCAGTTCAGCGCTCGCCGTATGCTGATCGATTACGTGGAGCAGCTCTACACCGCGGCGGCCCGCGGCTCGGACGAGTAAGTTCCGGATTCAGAGATCGAAACAAAGAGGACGTCCCGTGTGGTTCACGCATGGGACGTCCTCTTTTTCGATGCAATGGAAGCGATTCGCGAGGTCAGTGTGCACCAAGGCCGCGGAGGTGACGCACAAGTTTCATCTGGGCAGAGGTGTTCGGTCCGCCCGTTTGCTCGATCAGGAACGTCTGGTGCACAGCCAAATTGAAGCGATTATGGTCTGCTGCCGAAGCCGTCTCCAGCCAGGCTGCCATCATCACTGTTCCCGCCTCCGTTGTGTAGGAGCGATGCTCCAGCCACCACCACCCCCAGGTGATACCGAGGACCGCCACGACGATGCCGAGTATGCCGAGCGCGGACATGCTGACCACAATCGGCACGATCCCCAGGGCGATCAGGAAGGTGGCGATACCCATCAGCAGCAGTATCCAGGTGCGATCTGTGCGAGCCCGATCGGTGAACGCTCCAATGCTGGCCAGATGATCCTCCATCTCTAGGCGGATCGGTTGGGTGATTCCTTCGATCTCGAGCACGGCAGCACGCGGAACCACCCCATGGTCACTCGCGAATGGCCTCAGCACGTCTACTACTGGACCGGTGTGTTCTGGGCTGAGCAGCAAACCGCCGCCGTCCGTTGGTCTGACTGACCCATCATGAATGGCTTCAAGCAACATGGCGGTAGTCACGGCTGGCGAAACGCGTCCAATCTCGATGGCCGCGATCTCCCACGCCGAGAGTGTTTCGGTTGCCGCGACCACGTTGGTCGACTTTCGTCCCAACCTCCAGGCGATCAGCGGAATCGCGACACCTGCCATGGCGGTGATAATCGCCAGTGGGATCATGGCAGTGTGGAGGGCATCTTGCAGTGTGGTGCGTTCGCGTCGCTCGGGTACGCCGAACTGGATATTGGAGCCAAACTCCAATAGACCCTGGTACACGCCGTTCGCGACAAATCCTTGCTTGAACTGCGCCTCCATCGTTGGTACCGTGGCGGCGATGTTTCCCGCCGTCAGGCTATTGAGCGGTAGCGCGTTTGGTCCGATCCGCCAGTACGCCTGCGTCTGCGTGCGATCCTCGGGCACGATTACCAGCAGCAGGATTCCGTCGTCTGCACCGGGTGTCGTCTCGACCGGTTCCTGATCAATCCATGCTTGCGTGGTCCCGTTGATTTGCGCCTGGGTCAGTTGGCTGAGATCAGTTCCTGGCAGTTGATGTATCTCCCGCGGCACATCCTGACCGTTCGCCGAGAGATCGACAACGCGTACCGCCAACGGGACACCTGAATTACGCGCCTCTCTGATGCGACCCTCGATTGCCGAGAAATCGTTCTCGGTCAGGAGGGAGTCGGGGAAGGTGATGAGCAACGGCGCATCGATCTCGATCGGCACTAGTGTGTCGCCATCCCGCGCGGCGGCGGACTGAGTCAGCGCAAGCATCACGAGCAGCATGGTGATGGTGATAGCCCTCACGAGAGCACCTCCTGAGATGTCGGTGTCGCTGGCGGGTCTGCTTGCCGAACGTGAAGATCGATATCGCGTGGTGCGCCCATCAATGGGGCAACCGCGTAGCCAACCGCGCACCCGATCGCCACGAACTCGCCGACCATGATCGGGAGGTAGTAACGCTCGAATGCGACCCGCATGCTGAGGATGACCGTGACCATCTGGAAGACGATCAACGCGGCAATGACCAGTTCCGGACTGCGAATCCCTTTCCGCAAACCGATCACCACCAATGCCAGTGTTCCGGCGATCGCCAGCCAAAGATCAAGCTGGCTGAGGAGGTCTCCGATCCGGTCAAGCTGTAGCCACTGGAATATCTGCAGCGTGGAGCTCCAGGTATTGCCCAGCATGTTGTAGGTCATGTGCAGGCTTTCCAGCGGCGAGTCCGTTTGGAAGCGAGGATTGAGCCGATATTGGTTATCCATCTCTTGCTGCCGGAAATTAAGCATATAGATGGTGCGTCGAATCGGATCAGGCCACAGATAGGGGTAGCTGGCCACGAATGTCGCCAGTGCCACAAACGGTGTGCTGATCAACATCCAGCCGAGATGTGATAGTGGCGGCAAATGCCAGAACAGTGTGTCCTGAATCCCGCTATTTCGCAGTCTGAACCACCAGGATCGAAGGAGGATGATACCGCCGATACCGGCAAGCGGGATACTGAGCGCCAGTGGTGTGAACTTGTTGCCGCCACCGAGTCCGATAAGGATCCCCATGGCGATGGCGAGCCACCAGCGGGGTCGCCGCAGACAATGGATCGTTGCCAGATAGAGCAAGCTGAGCGTGAGCGTGAGCGTTGTATCCGCCAGGGCGATGCGGTTGTACCAGATCTCAAGCGGATTGGAGAGGAAGAAGACTGCTGCGGTGATTCCTCCAATCGGGTTTGTCAGTGTTCGCACCACCAGGTAGAGCAGAGCAGCGCTGACACCGCCGAGGAAGGCGTTCCAGCGTCGACCGGCCATCAGATCGTCGTGGCTGGGGAAGGTGCCGTGCTGCTGATTCCACTCTCGGGAGCGGCGGAAGTCATAGGCCGGGTTTGTTTCCAGATCCTGTCCCTGCAACACTAGCCCAAGCCCAATTGAGTAGGAGCCAATGGGCGGTTGCCCGCGGGTGAGATACTGATGATTCCACGTCGGACCGAAGGGATCGGCGAGGTCTTCCAGATAGTGAGCGCGGTTGATCCAGCGGCTTTCGTCCAGATGGTAGTCCTGTGATTCAACACCGCTCAGGTACCATCCGAAACCGATAGCGAAGATCAGGAGGGCGATCGTCAGGTCTATCCGACGGATACGGGCACGGGCAATGGTACATTCCCCGACCCATCCGCCCGAAACTGTGGTTGTCAGTCGATTGGATTTGGGAAATTGCACCTGGACTCCCGGTCAGAATGCCTACACGAAACTTCGATAATGGTACGCTGAATAAAGCAGAATTCACCACGATCGAGGAAATTGGCGGATTGTGGTGCATGGTGCCGCAGGGCACGTAGTGGCAGGCAATGAGGCCGTGGAAGCTCGAGTGATTCGTCGGTTGTTGATCGCTAACCGGGGCGAAATTGCGTTGCGCATCATGCGTACAGCGCACGAGTTGGGAATCGAGACGATCGCCATTTATGGCGATGACGAGGAACACGCTCGCCACGTTCTCTACGCCACCGAAGCCTGGCGTATCGGCGAAGGTGAGGGGTTACCCTACCTCCGCATTGATCGCATTCTCGAGATCGCCAAGGCCGCCGGTGCCGACGCAATTCACCCGGGATATGGATTCCTTTCCGAGAATCCCCGCTTCGTCCACGCTGTGGAAGATGCCGGTCTCATCTTTGTCGGTCCGCCCGCGCACGCGATGGAGCAGTTGGGCGACAAGATTAATGCTCGCAAGATCGCGATGGACGCTGCTGTTTACCCGGTGCCGGGCACGCGAGACGCTGTGCCGACGATCGAGGAGGCAATCAAGGTCGGCGAAGAGATTGGCTACCCCATCGCCGTCAAGGCCACCGCTGGCGGTGGCGGTCGTGGTTTCCGCGTCGCCCACACGGCGGCGGAGCTGCCATCGGCCTATGATTCCGCTCGCGGCGAGGCCGATCGGTACTTCAGCAATAGCGATGTCTTTATGGAGCGTTACGTTGCCAAGCCTCGCCACATTGAGGTGCAGGTCTTTGGTACCGCTGACGGTCGGGTCATCGCCTTCCCGGAACGCGAGTGCTCGATCCAGCGGAGACATCAAAAGCTGGTAGAAGAGACGCCATCGCCGGTGGTGACACCGGAGCTGCGGGCGAAGCTGCAGGATGCTGCCATTCGTCTCGCTAAAGCCGCTAACTACACCAATGTGGGCACATTCGAGTTCCTCCTGGATGAGAACGGCGAGTTCTATTTCATGGAGATCAATGCCCGTGTCCAGGTGGAGCACACCATCACCGAGATGGTCACCGGGTATGACATCGTCAAGGAGCAACTCAGAGCCGCTCAAGGCCTCCCTGCCACGTTCGAGTCGGATCGGTTGATCCCGAATGGTCACGCTATTGAATGTCGTATCAACGCCGAGGATCCGGCGGATGACTTCCGACCCTATCCGGAAACGATCCACTCAGTAGTGCGCCCGATCGGATTCGGTGTTCGGGTCGACTCCTCACTGCAATCCGGGGATACGATTTCCGACAAATACGATTCGCTCATCTCCAAGTTGATCACCTGGGGCCGGGATCGCGATGAAGCGATTAGCCGCATGCGACGGTCGTTGATCGATTACGAGGTCTCTGACGCACCCACCACGATTCCGTTCCACCTGCGTGTGCTCGATGTCGCCGCCTTCCAGCGCGGTGAGACCTATACCACCTTCCTCGAGACCTATCACGATCAGGTCTTTAGCGGACTGACCTCGCCTGCACTGGCTGCTCCGCCGGATGCGGATGAGACCGAGCCTCCGACCTCCATGTTGATGGAAGTCAATGGCCATCGTTTCGATGTCAAAGTCTTTGGCGTACCGGTGGTGGCCGTGGCGAGTGGTGGCACTGGCAAGGCGCGTCGGCGTAAGAGCAAGGCCAAGGGCGCAGCTGCCAAGGTGGATAATGCCCGCGATGTTGTCAGCCCCGGTCAAGGCACGGTATTGCGCATTCTGGTAGAGGTCGGCCAGCAGGTGAGTACCGGTGAGCTGCTCTGCGTTGTTGAGTCCATGAAGATGGAGAACGAGGTCACCGCACCACATGATGGCGTGGTGGCAGCAATCGGTGCCGAGCCAGGACAATCGGTGCCACGTGGACATGTGCTCGTGAGTATCGACGCGTAATGCAGTCGGGTCACATCTCTGTCCTCCTGCATGAAGCGGTCGATGCACTCCAGCCAAGGGCTGGTGGTGTCTACATAGATGGGACATTTGGTGGCGGTGGTCACACTACGGAGTTGCTAACGCGGCTCGATGGTGTGGCCACCGTCTATGCCATCGATGCCGATCCGGCAGCGATGGAACGCGCTGATCGGTTACGATCCACACCGATCGGTGCCGGGCTGATACCCGTGCATAGCAACTTCCGGGAACTCGCACGCATCGCGGCAGACCTGGGTATTCCTCCGGTCGATGGCATACTGCTCGATCTGGGATTGTCCTCGTATCAGCTCGATCAGGCGGAGCGAGGTTTCGCGTTCCGGTTCGATGGGCCGTTAGATATGCGATTCAATCCGGAAGCGGGTGAGTCGGCCGCCGATATCGTCAATCATGCTCCTCAGGAGGAGCTGGCTTCCATCATCTGGCGCTATGGTGAGGAGAAGCAGTCCCGGCAGGTCGCGCGCGTGATTGTCGAACGCCGCAAGCAGGCACCTTTCACCTCTACGGCCGATCTGGCCGCTGTGATCGAGAAGGCGGTCGGTGGTCGCCGGGGTAAGTCGATACATCCTGCTACCAGGACATTTCAGGCATTGCGCATTGCCGTCAATGATGAACTCTCGGCGCTTGAGTCCGTGTTGGACGCCGCCGTCGGCATTTTGACACCAGGCGGCAGACTGGTTGTGATCAGCTTCCACTCGCGGGAAGACCGGATCGTCAAGCAGTTCATGGCGCTGGAAAGCACCGATTGCATCTGCCCACCTGACGTGCCCGTGTGTGTATGTCATCATTCAGCCAGACTCCGGCGCATCGGTAAGCCCGTGCGCCCGACTGATAGCGAACAGACACACAACGCCCGCAGCCGCTCTGCGATCATGCGCATAGCCGAGCGTGTGGGCTGAAACCGGTACCTTGAGGAGCGCAATGAGACGCTACACCCTGAGCCAGATTCTGGAGGCGACCGGCGGCGAACTGAGCCGCACCGTCCCCGATTTGGAGATCGAGCTCGAACTTGAGCGCGATTCGCGCCGCATTCCGCGCGTGAATGGCCTGTTCATTGCGTTACGGGGTGAGCATCACGATGCCCACGCATTTGTGCCGAAGGCGATCGAGAATGGTGCCGTTGCCGCCATCGTTGCCAGAGACTGGGCCGAAATCCACCCCGAGATCGAGATCCCGCTGATCATGGTCGATGATCCCGGTCAGGCGCTGCAGCGCTGGGCCGCATGGCGACGACGGCGGCTCAATGCCAAGGTGGTTGGTATCACTGGCAGCGTTGGTAAAACCAGTGCCAAGGAATCGATCGCGGCCGTTCTCGGACAGCGGTATAAGGTCTTCCGCAGCCCGGGGAACTTCAACAACGAGGTCGGCTTGCCACTGAGCCTGCTTGACTGCCCGGACGATGCCGAGGTCATGGTTCTGGAGATGGGGGGTGCCTATGCTTTCGGCGAACTCGCACTCCTCGCCGAGATCGCATTGCCGGATGTGGGTGTGGTCACCAATGTCTACCCCGTCCACCTGGAGCGAATGGGCACGCTTGAGAATATCGCCACAACCAAGGCCGAACTTGTGGAAGCGATCCCCGAAGACGGATTCGTCGTTCTCAATCACGATGATGATCGCGTGCGGGCGATGACCACGCAGGCCAAAGCGCCGGTGATCACCTATGGCGTGGAGGCCCGCGCCGATGTCTATGCCCACGATATCCAATCGTTGGGTATCAAGGGGCTCAGCTTCTGGGTCGATATCGAGGCCGATGATCGCTTTCTGACCGTGCCATACGTTGGCAGCCCCGGTGTGCAGATCGCCATTGTCGCGTTAGCTGTCGGACATGGTTTCGGCATGGATATCGCGGAGATGATGGAGGGGCTCCACGACGAGCGCACGCAAGTGAGACTGCTTCTCGTTGAGGGGCCGAACGGTAGCCAGATTGTCGACGATACCTACAACGCCAGCACGCCTTCCGTGTTGGCCGCCTTGAATCTGCTCAGCGAGATGCCTGGTGATCGCAAGATTGCGGTGCTCGGTGAGATGCGTGAGCTGGGATCGTATGCGGAGGATGGTCATCGCATCATCGGTGGACGCGCCGGTGAGGTGGTGGATACACTGGTGACCTTCGGGGAGCTGACTGATATCACCATTGCCGCGGCTCGCGAAAGCGCGCGCAGTCGCAGTCGCGAATTGACCGTGCATCGTTTCCTGCCGACGCAGCGAGAGGAACTGATTGATCTCCTCCTCGCTGATCTCCACGATGGTGATATGGTGCTGATCAAGGGCGCTCGCGGTTTGGAGATGGAGCGGATCGTGGCCGAGCTGCGGACATCGATTACCGGGGGTGCGCAATGATGCCACTACTGGTTCCGGCTGTGACCTCGATCATGCCCAGCGATGCCGGCGAAAACATGGCCGTCTCGTTGGCGCTCTCGGCGCTGGCGTTTGTGATCACGGTCATCATCGGCCGACCATATATCACCTGGTTGCGTCAGCACAATGTCGGCAAGCGCATCCGCATGGAGCTTGGCGATACCCACATGTCCAAGATGGGTACGCCGACCATCGGTGGCATGATGTTCGTGGTCACCGTGGTGGTGTTGACCGTGGCGTTCAATCTCTACGGTCGGCTTTCGATGTTACTCCCGATCTTCGTATTGGTCTCAACCTCGATTCTCGGTGTCGTCGATGATATGACGACGCTGGTTGGTTCCGTGCGCAAGGCAGGGCAGGAAGAAGGTCTCGCCGGGCGATACAAGTTGATCGTCCAGTTCGGTATCGCCACGATTTCAGCCCTGATCATGCATTTCTCCCTCGGGTTGTCGCATATCTATATCCCGTTTGTGGGTCGATACAATATCGGCTGGTTCTACATCCCGATCGCCATCTTCGCCATCATCGCGATGAGCAATGCGGTGAATCTGGCGGACGGTGTGGATACACTCGCGGCTGGTCTTAGTGCGATCGCGTTTGTGTCTTACGGCATCATCGCCTACCTCCAGGGGCAGCTCGGTGTGGTTACCTTCTGCTTCACCATGGTCGGTGCGCTGATGGGCTTCCTCTGGTTCAACGCGAATCCGGCACAGGTAATCATGGGCGATGCCGGTGCGCTATCACTGGGCTCATCGCTGGCGGTAGCGGCGTTCATGACCGGTCAATGGTTGTTGATGGTCGTGGTTGGCGCCGTATTTGTGGCTGAGAATCTCTCGGTTATGATCCAGACCAGCTACTTCAAGTACACCAAGAGGAAATACGGGGAGGGGAGGCGCGTGTTCCGGCGCACGCCCATTCACCACCACTTCCAGCAACTCGGCTGGAGTGATACCCAGGTAAGCCTCCGATTCTGGCTGATGGGGATGATGGCTGGCTTGCTGGGCGTCGCCCTGGCGCTGATGTAGGTGGCGGCGATGCGCATTGATGGCACCCGCTTCACCGTTCTTGGTCTTGGCATCCTTGGCGGCGGAGTCGGTGTCGCCAGGTATCTCGCCTCGCATGGTGGCGTCGTCACCGTGACCGATATGCGTCCGGCCGATCAACTACAGACATCGATCGATCAACTGCAGGGATTGCCGATCACCTATCACCTCGGTGACCATCTCGATGCCGACTTCACGCGTGCGAACGCGGACGTGGTGGTACGGAATCCCGGCGTCCGCCGGTGGAGTCCGTATCTCAAGCTGGCGCGCGAGAACGATGTCCGCATTGAGATGGAGATGAGTCTCTTCTTCCCCCGCTGCGCTGCACCGATACTGGGCATTACCGGCACCAAGGGGAAAACGACCGTCTCCACGCTCATTGGCGAGATCATGCGAGCCTGGCGCGCTGACGCGATTCTGGCGGGCAACATGGGCGTCAGCGCTCTCGCAGTGGTGGATGATATCCAGCCAGATCAGCCGGTGGCGATTGAGCTCTCCAGCTGGCAACTTGAGGCATTGGACGAACACGGCCTGGCCCCGCATGTGGCAGTGATCACCAATATCTCGCCGGATCATCTCGATGCCTACGATGGTTACGAGGATTACGCTGCGACCAAGCGATCGATTGCCCGGCACCAGACCGCCTCTGACTATCTCGTCTATAACGCCGATGATGCTGACACCGTCAAGGTTGTCGATCAGACCGAAGCGCGACTCCTGCCCTTTGGACTCCGTGAACCCGATGGCGATGGTGCCTGGGCGGATGCCACGGGTATGCACTTCCGTTTTGGCCGCAAGTTGTTAGAGTTGCCGCTACCGACCCAGCTCTCGTTGAGTGGCGAGCATGGGCTGCGTAACGCTCTTGCGGCGGGTCTGGCCTGTCTCGCCTATGGGGCGCCCGCCGAGGCCGTTACTGCCGGTATCGCTGGCTTCCGAGGCGTCGAGAATCGACTCGAGGAGCTTGGCACCGCGAATGGTGTGATTTGGGTGAACGATACCTCCGCCACGGCCCCGGCAGCAGCGGTCCATGCGATCGATGTCCTCGGCAAGCGAGCCAATACGGTTCATGTCATCGCTGGTGGCGCCGATAAACAGACCGATCTGACCCCTTTTGCCGATGTTGTTGCTAGCAACAATGTAGCGGTGTATTTGCTGGATGGCACCGCCACCCCAGCATTTATGAGCATGCTGGACGCGCGCGGGGTTGGTTACGCTGGTCCGTTCGATGCGATGGCTGCCGCCGTCGATGCGGCAACGGCCGTCGCGCAACCGGGCGATGCAATCGCGTTGGTTCCCGGTTGCGCCAGCTTCGGTATGTTCCGTAACGAGTTTGATCGCGGCAACCAGTTCAAGAACGCCTTTGCCGCCTACCAGGAGACGCACCGTGACTGATCGCACGCCAGAGACACTGCCACCGCCACCAGCCACACTCCATTTCATCGGTATCGGTGGAATCGGTATGAGTGCGCTGGCGCGCATTCTCTCTATTTGGGGCTATACCGTCACGGGTTCCGATGCAAACGAGTCCACCCAAACGCAGGCTCTGCGTGCGATGGGTATTCCGGTGATCATAGGTCACGATGACCCATCGCTCGCCTCACATGCCGATATCGTGGTGACCAATAAACGAGCGGCCGCGAACGCCAGTATCGAGTTGGATGCTGCCATCGCCAACAGCGCTCGCATCATCAAGCGCGGCGATCTACTGGGAATGGCAGCTGCCGAGAAGTACGGTATCGCCGTGGCGGGATCGCATGGTAAGTCCACGACCAGCAGTATGCTCAGCGTCGCTCTGCGAACGCTGGATGCTGACCCGACGTTCGCTGTTGGTGCGATCATCGCCGCCACCGGCACCAACGCTGAACCCGGTGCCGGACCACATTTCGTGGTTGAGGCGGACGAGTTCGATCGATCCTTCCATGGGCTCTTTCCGAACGTCGCCATCGTCACCTCGGTAGCGTTCGACCATCCGGATATCTATGCCGATCAGGAGGAGTATGATCAGTCGTTCGTGGAGTTTGTGAACAACATTCGCACTAATGGCACACTGATCATCGCCAGCGATGATCCCGGCTGTCAGCGTGTGCTGGCGAATCTGCATCGCCTGGATATCATTATCCGCACGTTCGGCGAGGACGATGGTGCCCATTGGCGATTGAGTGGGGATGCTTCGCATCGGATCGTGCGCGATCCGGAAGGGAACGAGCACGCATTTCAGCCGAAGATGCCGGGTAAACACAACGCCCGCAATGCCGTTGCCGCAATCGCGGCGCTACACGCGGCCGGGTTCTCGGTGGAAGATGCGATCCGCGGTGTCGAATCATTCACCGGTCTTGGTCGTCGCTTTGAGCACAAGGGCGAGATCAACGGCGTGTCCATTATCGATGACTACGCCCACCATCCCGAGGAGATCACCGAAGTCCTGCGTGCGGCTCGCGAGCATTTCGTCGGGAAGCGATTGATAGTCGTGCATCAGCCACACACGTATAGCCGGACGCATAGTCTCATGGATGAGTTCGCCGCCTCTCTCGATCTCGCGGACGACGTGGTGTTGATGGAGATCTACGGGGTCGGTGAGGCGAACCCATATAACATCTCTTCCGCGGATTTGGCGGCGCGGATGCGCAAGTCTGTTTCCCTGGCGGTAACCCCCGAGGCGGCGGCCGATATCGTACGTCAGCTTCTCGGTGATGACACCCACGCGGTCGTGTTCACGATCGGCGCCGGTACGGTGACACAGGTTGGTCCGTTGTTGGTTGCGTCTGCCTGAAATGGCTGGCGAGAATTATTCGGTTACCAACCTCACTCCTTACCGATGGCACCGCTGGTAGCGCCACCCTAACATGGGTGGCGAAAATGAGTCGGCCACCACCTCTTGCCAAGTGCACGGATATGGTGGGCGCAAGGAACCTCAAGTCATGAAACGCCCCGAAGATTTCCGCCCGGGAACCACTCGCAGAGTTCGTATGAAGGGTT
Source organism: Thermomicrobiales bacterium (assembly GCA_023957015.1). Taxonomy (GTDB): domain Bacteria; phylum Chloroflexota; class Chloroflexia; order Thermomicrobiales; family UBA6265; genus UBA6265. The sequence continues at coordinate 28,127 of JAMLHR010000026.1, forward strand.
TCGATTACCGGACGCCAAGCTACTATTTTGTCACTGTCTGCACTCATAACAGAGCATGTCTCTTGGGCAGTGTCCGTAATGAAGAGATGGTTCTGAATCATGCTGGTCAAATGATTGCCGATATTACCCATACCCTCACAGAACGGTATCCACAGGCAACAACAGATTCGTTCGTGATTATGCCGAACCACGTGCACCTGCTCATCGGGCTGAATCTGGACATTCATCTTGAGGAACCCGCTTTGTCCCTGATTAATGTGGTGCACTGGTGGAAGACCCAAACGACCGTCAGATACATTGCTGGAGTGAAGTTATCTGGATGGACGCGGTTTGAAGCCCACCTGTGGCAGGAGGGTTATCACGACCATATTGTGAGAAACGATCGTGATCTCGAAACCCTACGAATCTACGTGGCCGAAAATCCAGCCCGTTGGGGGAAAGATATCTATCATGACGGCCCGGATTGGTAGCGCCGACCTGGAGTGGTCGGCGAAGAATCCTCCGGCGGACTGTCGCCGGGCATGATAGCCCGGCGCTACCTGTGGCGGAGAATCCTTCGGCGCCGCCCGCGATCTCACACGCCGCCCGTCCAAACTGGTACAGTACGTACGCGATACTGTTCACGACCGCTGGCTGAATTATGCGATCGTGAATGTTCCGACGTAATCAGGACAACCACATGACCACCGACAATTCCCAGCCCCGCAAGATTCGGGTCGCGGTCGTTTTTGGCGGCCGTAGCGATGAACATGATGTCTCGCTGCGCTCCGCGCGCACGATCATGGATGCGCTCGACCCCGCCCGCTACGACATCGTGCCCATCGGTATCACCCGCTCCGGACAATGGTTGGCGGGTGACGATCCCCATGCTGCTCTGGTCGCCGAATCACCGATGTTCCACCTGACTGCGGGCGAGAATACCGCCGTGCCGACGAGCGACTGGAAGATCGAACCGGTTATCGGTGCGGAGGCGTTGCCGCCGCAGTATGCCGCCGAGGGGATCGATGTCTTCTTCCCGGCACTTCATGGCCCCATGGGCGAGGACGGCACGCTGCAGGGCATGCTTGAACTCGCTGGCGTCCCGTATGTCGGCAGCGGTGTCCTTGGTTCGGCCGTGAGCATGGACAAGGCCATGACCAAGGTCGTGCTGGAGCAGGCTGGTGTGCCGCAGTTGCCGTGGATGTTGGTGACGCGACGCGAGTGGCAGCAGAATCCGGACGCCGTGATCGCACGTATCGAGGCTAGTCTGCCGTACCCGGTTTTCGTCAAACCCGCCAATATGGGTTCCAGTGTTGGCGTCAGCAAGTCGAAATCCGCCGCCGATCTCCGCACCGCCCTGCAGGAAGCCGCCCACTTCGATCGCCGCATCGTGATCGAGCAGGGAGTGGTTGGTCGCGAGTTGGAGATGGGTGTGCTCGGTAACGAGGCCCCGATCACCTCCGGTCTGGGCGAGATTCGACCGCGCGGCGAGTTTTACGATTACGCCAGCAAATATCTGGATGACTCCGCCGAGCTCATCATCCCGGCCGACGTCGATCCAGCCATTCAAACCGAGATGGAACGAATCGCCGTTGATGCCTTTATCGCCCTCGATCTGGCCGGTCTGGCACGGGTCGATTTCTTCCTCGAGAACGATACGAATCAGATCTATCTGAACGAGGTGAACACGCTGCCGGGCTTCACCAGCATCAGCATGTATCCCATGTTGTGGGAGCAGGCGGGAATCTCGCTGTCGGAGTTAGTGAATAGATTGCTCGAATTAGCGCTTGAGCGACATCTTCATTGACGCAAGCACTGTACGTTCATATGCTATACTTCTGCCAATCTGGATACCTGTAACCTGCAGGTATTCCCTGTTTCTGCATGCCAGGCTCATGTAGATTCGAATCAACGTCAATTCGTGGTGCCGTGCGGTACCGGGCAGTATGGGTGGTGAGGGGACGATGCAATCCCGAGGTCAAAGTCCAGCGCGACGACCGCAGCAGGCACCAATTGCACAGCAGGCCGTTCAGAGCCAGCAGGAAGCACCGAAGCGTGAGTCTCGCTGGTCCTCCAGCGAGATGTTCGCGAACTCGTTCGCGCGCATTAAGGTCATTGGTGTTGGCGGTGCCGGTGGCAACGCCATCAATCGCATGGTCAATAGCGGTGTCGAAGGTATCGAGTTCGTTGCCGTGAACACCGACGCCCAGGCGTTGATGACCAGCGAGGCCAGTCAGGTGATCCGCATCGGCGACAAGCTGACCAAGGGTCTCGGTGCTGGTGGTCGACCCGAGGTTGGCGAGCGCGCCGCCGAGGAGAGCAACGAGGATCTGGCCGAATCCATGCGCGATTGCGACATGGTCTTCATCACCGCCGGTATGGGCGGTGGCACCGGTACCGGCGCCAGCCCGGTCGTGGCCCATCTCGCCAAGCAGAGCGGCGCTCTGACGGTGGCCGTGGTGACCAAGCCCTTCGAGTTCGAGGGTGGTCGCCGTCGCCGTGCCGCCGAGGAGGGTGTCGCGGCATTACGTGACGTCGTCGATGCGCTTATCACCATCCCAAACCAGCGTCTGCTGGAGATGGTCGATGCCAAGACGACCGTGAACGAAGCCTTCGAGATCGCCGATGACGTGCTCCGACAGGGTATTGCCGGTATCTCCGATCTCATCACCAAGCCAGGTGTGATCAACCTCGACTTTGCCGACGTGAAAACGATCATGCAGGATGCCGGTTCGGCGCTGATGGCCATTGGTGTCGGCGAGGGAGCGGATCGAGCCGTCAACGCCGCGCGGGAGGCCATCGAGAGCCCGCTGCTGGAGATGAATATTCGCGGTGCCAAGGGTGTGCTCTACAACATCTCGGCGAGCTCCAGTCTGACGCTGTTCGAGACCAGCGAGGCCGCCGAGGTCATCCGAGCCGCCGCCGATCCTGAGGCGGAGATCATCTACGGTACGTCTGTGGATGAGAGCCTGGGCGAGAGCATGCTGATCACCTTGATCGCGACCGGATTCGATGATCGCCCGGATGTCTATAACAACTACGGCTTTGGTGATTACCAGCCGAGCAACCAGAGTTACAGCCAGCCGCAGCAGCGTCCATCCACACCGCCTGCAGGTCAGACCTACCAGGGCAGTGGTCAGCCGGATTACCCGGGTGAGGATTGGGAGAGTGAGAGCTCGATCATACGCTTCCTGCGTGAACGTTAGTCCGGTAGCAGGGCAGCGAGTCTGCCCTCTGCGGACCTTTTGAGGGGAGACAAGGGCACGCGTTGCTGCTCGTCCTAAGGACTCGGCCACCTTCGGTGCTCCCCTTCTACCGACGTATCCCGAGGGATTGCTCGGGAAGAAACCGGAACCCCTGCCGTGAGATGTCCATTCTGCCGCGCCGATAACACCCGCGTCATCGATAGCCGCGATATCAATACCGGCGAGGCGATTCGGCGACGGCGCGAGTGCGAGCAGTGTCACTCCCGCTTCACCACCTATGAACGCTATGAGAGCGTGCAGATGATGGTGGTGAAGAAGGACGGACGGCGTGAGGAGTTCAATCCGGCCAAGCTGCGTAACAGCCTGCGGATTAGCCTCACCAAGCGACCCGTCAGCGAGGACCAGCTGGACGAGTTGATCGACGCGATTGAGGCACGCGTGCTGGCATTGGGGCAGAAGGAAGTCGGCAGTAGCGTCATCGGCGAGATCACTCTCACCGAGCTGCGAAAGGTCGATGAGGTCGCCTATATTCGCTTCGCCAGCGTCTATCGCGAATTCCGCGACGCGGACGAGTTCGCCCAGGAACTACAAGCGTTGCAATCGTGAGGGGTTCGGGGATTGATCCCCGGGCGACCCTTTGTGCAGTTATGGCGTGTTGTAGGCCCGGACCGATCAAGCGCGAACCATCGGTAAATATGCGGAAGTAGTCGCGCTTGTGAGTTGTCCGGGCACATGCCGACATCACAGAAATCCAACACCAGTTCTCTTGATCATGTCAGCAATCGCGAATTCTGGGTGTTGAAGGCGAAATCAGGTTCCGTCGAGACCTCCAACCCGGGCCCCATCGTCACTCAGAGGCGCGCAGCGCCGTGGAGTCCTACGCGAAGCGGAGTACGTCCCACAGTTTGACTCTCGCCATTACCAATGGTCGAGGCTGCTTGCGGCAGTCGGCTCCGCCGGGAGATTCTTCGCGCCGATGGCGCTCTGAATGACTTGGGCACATTCGTGGTGACAAGAAGCATCCTCCGGCACTCCCGTAGCCGGATCGCTAACGATCCCTCCGGTAGTTCTCGGTACGAACGCGTATCCACCTACCCCCTTAGCGCCCGGATCACGCTTGTACGAGCCGCGTGAATGGCCGGCACCAGACCAGCAATGATCCCGACGAGCACCGCCCCCAGTAACCCCAACATGGCGCTCTGCAGCGGCAGTATCGTTGAAGGTGGCATCGGTAAGGTACTGAGTACGAGATCCCGGGCAAAGTACTCCAGCAACAGCGCTGCTAACGGAATCGCGATCAGGGCGGCGATAATCGCCTCCATCAGCGTCTGTACCAGCACACCCCCGAAGATGCGACGTCGTTTCGCCCCGATAGCTCGTCGCAGACCAAACTCGCTGGCGCGTTCGCGCACACCGGAAACGCCCACACCGAGAATACCCAGTCCACCTACCGTCAACGCGATCGCCTTGGTGGCCGTACCGGTCACACGTTGCTGTCGGAGAACAGGGGCCAGGGTATCGCCCTGGTCTGCCCGCTGCACCATATAGACAGGCAAGCCGTTCTCGTCCACGGCCAGGGCCACGCTGGCCATCAGGAAACCGACGTCGGCCTCGTCCACCCGCACCAGCCAGCTGGGATGCATCACTTCATCGACGAAGGGTGGTACGGCGAGATCGGAAACGACGGTGATGGGGCCACCCATCTGAAATGCGGCGGTACTGGCATCGACCACACCATCGATTACCATCGATTGCGGCGGTGTGTTCTGCACATCGAATGGGGCATCGCGCACGAATGCGTATTGCAGGTGCATTCCCACCATCTCCTCATCGGAGAGCGCAAACATCAGATTGCCCCAACCCGATGTCACTACAACGTGGAGCACATCGGAGTTCGTGGTATCTCGCGGCCAGGCACCCGCCACCATATCAACGATGCGGATATCGGCGTAGGCCGAATTCACCCAGCGGAAGCCATTGGTCACAATCTGACCATCCCTGACAATGGTGGCGCTGACCTGGGTATCAATGCTGGTGTAGATGAAGTCGTTGCCGCGCAGGATGTCGTCCATGGGAACCGTGCTATCGCTATCGCCGGACTGCGACATGATGGAGATCGTCACCGGCATCCCATACTTGCGGGCCAGGTAGATCTCGTTGGCATCGGTACTCAGCACGGCGGCGGCATCGACCAGAATCACGGCCACCACCGCTGCCACCAACCCAGCAATGGCGGCGGTGGTGCGGAACGGTTGCGAACGCACATCCATCCAGGCGCCAATCAGCATCCCGATCATAATGCTACCTCCGAGTTGAGTACACCCTGTTCCAGTGTGTAGACCACATCGGCCAGGGCCGCGATCTGCGGATCGTGTGTGACCAGAACCATACCGATGTGGCGCTCCCGTACCTGTTGGAACAGCATCTGCAGCACCATCTCGCCGGTGCCCACATCCAGAGCACCGGTCGGTTCATCGGCCAGAATCATCTGTGGATTGCGCACCAACGCCCGGGCGATGGCGACGCGCTGCTGCTCGCCACCGCTGAGGAGGCTGGGTGTGTGGTTGGCGCGATCGCTCAATCCGACCGCATCCAGCAACTCCATAGCCCGCTGTTTGCGGGTGGCGATATCCCTGGCCGAGCCAAAGAGCAACGGTTCCGCCACGTTCTCCAATGCCGTCCGCCGATCCAGCAACAGGTATTGCTGAAAGACGAAACCGAAGTAGCTGGCCCTGAGATCGGCCAATCTGGCATCAGAAAGCGGGGAAACCTCGACCGCGCCGCAATGATAGGTGCCGGAGGAGGGGGTATCCAGCAATCCCAGCAGATTCAGCAGCGTCGACTTGCCGGAGCCGGATTTGCCGACCACCGCTGCGACTTCGCCGGGGTGCACCTGCAAGTCAATCCCCTTGAGGATATGCAGGTCCTCGCCGCTGGCCAGCCGGAAATGACGCGTGACCTGATGGAGGGAAAGGAGCGCATCCGTCATGGCGCGGTGGCGTTGGCGAAATCCTGCTGCACCGGGAAGAGGAGCACCGATTCGCCGTCACTCAATCCACTGATGATCTCAATGTTATAGGTGTCTGATGCCCCCAGTTCGACGGCACGCACCTCGGTGGTGCCATCATCGTTCACCACCACCACGGTGCCGTTGGCTGCGGTGCCATTGACCGCGGTGCGCGGCAACGACGGTGCGGTGACTGGTGCTTGCGTTTGAATCACCATCATCGCGTTCATACCGGTGGTGGCGCGGATGTCATCCGGTACCGCGCATTGCATGGTGACATTGGTGGCATTGGCTGGGAGACCGATACCCGTCTTGCTGAGACTGGCATCGCCAGTCATGATGCCACCACCGTTGTATCCGAGTCCGATCCACTCGCAGGTGAAACCGCTGGGACCGCCAGCGATCAGCGCTTTCACGCCTAGCGGCTCATCCAGCAGTTTGTAGGCGAGCGCATCGTTTGGTGCGGGGGCCTCCAGTATCCAGCCATCGCCGTCCGCGTTTGGCAGCACCATTGCATTGGCCGAGACGACGGGCGCGATCATCTGCTCGGTGAGCGAGACGACCTCCCGATTCAACACCGATGGTGCTGGCACCGGATTGATGCTGGTGGCATCGGCGCTATCGTTGACGACTTGTCTGGCCACATACCAGGATGTCGCTACGGTTAGCGCCAGCCAGAGCGCGAGGAGGAGTAGGCGTCTAGTTGTCACTATATGGACCCCTTTCGGATCTCGATGGTGCTAGCGGCTAGCGTGAAGCAGGGGCGCTATGTACTAATCCCACTCTAGATCACCGCCCCACGCGTGATTTGCCCAGCTGTAGAGACAGAACACCATAGGTGAGTCTGTCGATTTCACGCCTCGCCACTGGCCGGGTGTCATCCCGACTAATCCATAGTACTGCCCTGAACAGCTATGAGCTCCCAGTGAAAGCGCGCCCGAGCTTCCTTGACGGAAGGCGACCTCAGGCCCGGGAATAGATGGATTTGTCACCATTCTCGCTGTGAAATAGACTTGAGTCCCGCTACTCCCACCAATCCAAGCCGAGCCTCCTGCATGAGTTCCCATAGGTATCAGTACCCCAAGGACACTAAGAACCAAGAGAAACGTTCTGAATCGGATAATCATTGACGTAGCTCCTCGATATGATGGTGAATTTGATACGTTATGCGAAAGCGAGCTTCAGTTGATTAGAAGCTCTCGTGCCATATCACCTCCCCAGGTAGGATCATTTGCCTTCCATAAATCGGCGGATTCATCATGCTGAGCGAAATAGGGGTGGATTCGAAGACATCCCACCTGCATTCTGAGGAGACCCAGTTCTGGAGTTGTGCAACGTCCCCGAGTTCTGCTCTGGCAAACATATCTAGGTACATGTCAGTGACATACTGGTACATAGGGTTGTCTTTAACTGTGCGCAGTTGCATCAGTGCTGTTGCGGTCGCCATGTTGTCACCACGGGTAGCTGCATCAAGGAAGGTTTGAGCCCACGCACACATATGGGGATGTCCAATCATCATATACTCGGCACCATTCTCAAATGTGAAATATGATGGGAGTTGTGCCGTATTAACGTTAATGATTCGATCGACGGAAAGGACATACCCATTCGGGAACACAAACTCAGACTCGCGTGTCCGCACAGCTTCCTTGAGCTCATCTCTGGTCATGAATCCATCGCCATCG
>JAMLHR010000027.1 GCA_023957015.1 Thermomicrobiales bacterium
AACATCTCCGATGATTGGCTTGCGCTCGAAGGCAGACGCGAACGCACATTTACCCTGGGCCAATACAGTGATGGCTACATGCAGGAAGGACCTGTGTTTGTCCTGGAAGATACAGATGGTGCGGCACAAGCATTCATCAACATCATTCCAGATGGTGCTCCCGGCGAGGTCACCTTCGATTTGATGCGCCACCGAGCGGATGCTCCCAATGGCGCAATGGATCTCCTGATGATTGCGCTTATCGACTATGCCAAACGTACCAATCACACAACCGTATCGCTTGGCATGGTGCCCTTCGTAGCAACGGAATCAAAGCCAGACGACGATCTGCTCGATCGCGGTGTGCAGAGGTTGGCGAAGCCAATGGAACAGTACTTCGCCAGTGAGTCGCTGTTCGACTACAAAGACAAGTTCCGACCACAATGGCAGCCGCGCTATCTCGTTGTACCGAGTCTGGCGGTGATTCCACGAGTGGCGCTGGCACTCACCAATCTGGCGGAGATTAATCGACCTTCGTCCCTATGGATTGGACGCATGCGTTCCATCAATCCGTTACGACAACGACGATAGTGATGAGCTGGCTGTGGCGGTTCCGCTTCAGTGTATCGGTGCAGATCGTAATCGTAACGATCGGTGTACTCACGCTTGGTAATACACCCGAACAGCATGCGAATCTCATGAGTCATGTCGGTCTCAGCTGGGACATCCTCGCCGACGGTCGATTTTGGCACATCCTCACCGGCACCTGGTGGCAATCCAAACCGGGACTTGGCTGGAACATGGTGAGCATGAGCCTGATGGTGGCGCTTGGCACCTTCCCACTCGAGTATCGAGTAGGATCACGCGCCGCTGCTATCACAGTTGTCACTGCTGATTGGTTTGCTTCTACAATGGCGGCCGTGACATTGCGTGTGCTGGCCGCGTACGATCATCTATCCGACCCCGGCCTGCTACACAAACCAGACGCTGGCACCTCCGCTCTCGCCTGGGCAGGAATGGCGGCTGGTGCCGTTGTATTCATCCCGCGCATACGGTGGTTGCTAGTCTCGATAGTCATCGGCTTCGTAGCCTGGCAGTTCCGGATCGAACCTGCGGCCGCCGCGATCGCGCACGCCTTTGCCGTGGGGTATGGTCTGACCGCGGGTTGGCTCATGAGCCGCAGGTGAATAGGTAAAGGTATCACCAGGTCCGGTTCGGACCTGGTGATCTCCTGATTTATCTTGATATTGCGTACGCGGCTACCGGGTATCAACCCAGACCTATGTCCTCTAGTCAGCGGCGCCCTCGGCCAGGGATTCCTCTTCCACTTTCAGCTCAAGTGCGGCCTTACCCACAACGTGTCGGAACTGGTTCTTCACCACATCCCATTCCGCCAGCAACTGCTGTCCGCGGAGGCTGCCTGTGGCCTCGACATGCTGCTGGATCAAGTCACGCACAATCGCAACCGTCTCATCAGTCATCTCGTGAATCTCCACCGAATCGGCGTTGATGCGCTCACTGAACGTCATCTCCGGATCCCAGACGAAGACATCACCATTGGCCATACCGGCACCGAAGTTTCGCCCGGTCGATCCCAGCACCACCACAGTACCGCTGGTCATGTACTCGCAACCGTGCTCGCCAACGCCTTCAACAACGGCTGTTGCACCGGAGTTGCGGACGGCGAAGCGCTCGCCGACCGAGCCAGCGAAGAACGCGGTGCCACCGGTGGCGCCGTAGAGAATGGTGTTACCGGCAATCACCTGGTGTGCTTCCGGCTTGCTCTCGCGATCCGGGAAGACGGCGATACTCCCACCATTCAGCCCCTTACCGACATAGTCGTTCGCCTCGCCCTCCAGTGAGAGCTCCATACCATCGACACCAAAGGCACCGAAGCTCTGGCCCGCATTACCGCGGAAACTCAATGCAATCCGGCTCATTGGCACGGGTCCGCGACTGCGATAGTCGGTGAGGTTACCGGCGATGCGAGCACCGACGGTGCGATCCGATGTGGTGATTGGCGCGCTTAGATCGATATCACTACCCGCCGCCAACTGCGGCTCGATCTCCGCCCAGAGCTTGTCGCTGAGGGAGTCGTTCGGGCGACGAATCTCGACGTTCTTTTTGCGTAGTTCGGCTGGTGCGGGTTCGGCCAACAACTGACCGACCTTGAGCATGCGAGCACGGCCGCTGATCGTCTTCTCGCCGAGCAGATCACTACGACCGATGATCTCCTCCAGTCGCGTGACACCGAGATGTGCCATCAGTTCGCGCATACCCTGAACCAACTGGGTAAAGTAGCCGATCACGTTCTCCGGCGTACCGGCGAACTTGGCGCGCAGATCGGCCCGCTGGGTAGCGATACCGGTTGGACAGGTGTTGAGGTGGCACTGTCGGGCCATATCGCACCCGAGCGCGACCAGGACCGAGGTACCGAATCCGAATTCCTCGGCACCAAGCATGGCGGCAACCAATACATCCTTCGGCGTCTTGAGACCGCCATCTGTGCGGAGCTTAATGCGATTGCGCAATCCGGCGCGAACCAGCGTCTGCTGTGTCTCGGCCACACCGAGCTCCCACGGAGCACCGGCGTGTTTGATGCTGGCAAGCGGAGCCGCACCTGTACCACCGCTGTGACCACTGACGAGCACGTAGTCCGCCTGCGCCTTGGCGACACCGGCGGCAACCGTGCCTACACCGGCTTCCGCCACCAGTTTGACGCCGATCTTCGCGCGTGGATTTACCTGACGCAGATCGTAGATCAACTGCGCCAGATCCTCGATCGAGTAGATGTCATGATGCGGCGGCGGCGAGATGAGGCTAAGGCCGGGAATGCTGTGGCGCATCCGCGCCACAAACTCGGAAACCTTGAACCCGGGTAGCTGTCCACCCTCGCCAGGCTTGGCACCCTGCGAGATCTTGATCTCCAGTTCCTCCGCCATGCTCAGGTACTTGGTGGTGACACCAAAACGACCGCTGGCGACCTGCTTCACCTTGTTATGCGGGATATCCTCGCCCTGAGCGTGATACCACTCCGGATCCTCGCCACCCTCACCCGAGTTGGAGCGACCACCGAGGCGATTCATGGCGATGGCGAGCGTGCTGTGCGCCTCCGGACTGAGTGAACCAAGCGACATCGCGGTGACGACGAAGCGAGCGACGATATCCTGCAGCGGCTCCACCGATTCGATCGGCACGGGATCGCCGAGCGGTCGCAAATCAAGCAGATCGCGGAGCGTGGTTAGCGGTTCCTCGTTCACCATCGCCAGGTACTTCTGGTATGCAGCGTAGTCATTGTTCTGGGCGGCATCCTGGAGCGCTGTGACGATGCCGGGTTGGAAAGCGTGCGCCTCACCGTCCTTCTTGAACTTGACCATACCGTGATCCGGCAGGCGGTTCGCCGTGGTCTGGAAGGCCGCCTCGTGACGAGTGCGGATATCCTCCTCCAGCTCGGCAAAGCCGATACCGCCGAGACGCGCCGGTGTACCACGGAAGCAGTAGCTGGAAACACCCTCACCGAGACCGATCGTCTCGAAGATCTGGGCACCGCGATAGCCACTGGCTGTAGAGATGCCCATCTTGGCCATAACCTTGAGGAACCCGTACTCCATCATGTGAATGAAGTTCTCACGCAGTTCCTTCGGTGTCACAGTCTCCAGGCCACGCGTAGCGGAAAGGCGAGCACTGGCATCAAGTGCAAGTCGCGGATGAACTGCCGCCGCACCATGGCCTACCAATACCGCCATCTGGTGGACATCCCAGACATCGCCAGCATCACAGACGATATCCGCCTGCATGCGCAGACCAGCATCAATCAGGTGATGATGAATCGCACCAACAGCAAGGGCCATCGGCACATGCGCACGCGCTAGTGAAACCGCCACATCGCTTAGCAACAGGATGCTGGCTCCACCAGTCACCGCGGCGAGCGCTTGCTCAACCAACGCGGTCAATCGACCCTTGAGCGTATCCGTGACCAGATCGAAGCTGGCATCAAGCTCGGCGATGGCAAGATCGCTACAAGCGCGAATCGCATCCAACTCATTCGTGTTCAGGACAAAGCTCTTGAGGTGAACCAGGTGTGCCTGCGTACCGGACTTCTCCAGTAGGTTGCCGCGGGTTCCGAGGTACGTATCCAGCGCCATCACCCGACGCTCACGCAGCGAGTCGATAGCCGGATTCGTCACCTGGGCGAAACGCTGGCGGAAGTAGGCCGTGACTGGACGTGGCGTCGTGCTCAGCACCGCCAGAGGGGCATCATCACCCATGCTCCAGGTCGGTTCCTTACCCTCGCCCGCCATCGGATTGATGATCAGGCGAATGTCCTCGGCACTGTAGCCGAACGCCTGCTGCATCTGGACAACCTCGACCGGCGTCTTCGTCTCCGCGGCGCGCGTCTTGGCATCGGCTTCGATCGGCACCGGCAGTGGTTCATCGGCGGCAGGACCAATCTCGAGTGGAATCCGGTGCTCCTCCAACCAACGCGCATAGGGCGCGTTCTGGGCGACCGCGTGCTTGAGGTCGTCATTATGCAGGACCACGCCAGCATCGGTATCAACCAGGATCATCTGGCCCGGTCCGAGACGACCGCGCTCGATCACACTCGCTGGATCGAGTTGCACGGTACCGGACTCCGAGCCGAGTACAAACAAACCGTCCTCGGTGATGGCATAACGCAGCGGTCGCAGACCGTTGCGATCCAACGCCGCACCGGCCAGCACGCCATCGGAGAACCCGAGAGCGGCGGGGCCATCCCACTGTTCCATCAGACCAGCGTGGAAGTCGTAGAAGGCACGGAGATCGGCATCCATTTCTGGCAGCTTCTCCCACGGCTCCGGTATCGCCATCATCAGCGCGTGCGGTAGGGAGCGCCCATTATGACGCAGGAGTTCAATCGCCGTGTCGAGGCTGAGGGAATCGCTACCCTGCATCGCCACTGGTGGATCAAGCGCGATCGTCTCCTCACCATCCTGCATAGAGAGCTGCGAGGCGCGGGCGCGCATCCAGACGCGATTACCTTGAACGGTATTGATTTCGCCGTTGTGAGCGATGAAGCGGAACGGTTGCGCCAGTCCCCAGGTCGGCTGGGTATTGGTGCTGAAACGCTGGTGGAAGAGCGCGATCGCCGAGTCCACACGCTCGTCGGCGAGATCGGGATAGAAGCGCGCCAAATCCTCCGGCAAACAGAACCCCTTATAGATGAGGGTGCGGCTGGAGCAGGAGACGGCGAAGAAGTCATCATCGGTCAGACCGCGACTGCGCAGAGCGCTCTCGATCTGGCGCCGCGTCAACATCAGCTTGCGTTCGTATTCACCGGTGGAGAGTCCGGCCGGACGGCTAATCAGTACCTGAGCGATCTGTGGCAGGGTATCGAGTGCTGCCTGACCGAGGATGGTGGAGTTGGTCGGCACATCGCGCACGGCCAGCACATCCAATCCACGAGCGGTGATCGTGGCTTTGACGACCTCAAGCACATCATCGTCGTTGCGTGGCAAGAAGAGCATGGCAACACCGTAGTCACCGGCGGCGAGACCCGCATATCCGGCGGCGTCCAGTGTCTCGATGAACAGGGCGTGCGGCACCTGAATCATGATGCCAGCACCATCACCGGTACGAGCATCGGCACCCACCGCGCCGCGGTGGGTCAGATTCACCAGACCAGCGAGGGCCTTCTCCACGATATCGCGACTGCGGGTGCCATCAATCTTGGCGACCAGACCAACGCCGCAGGCGTCATGTTCAAGCATCGGGTCATAAAGTGGCCATTGCTTCAGGCTCATCACATCTCTCCAATTATCTACTGGACTGCCTCATGCCAGTTGAGCACAGAGCACGAATCCCATACATACAGCGCCTCAGGAACCACCCCGTTCCATCGCCGAATCACCACAGACATCGTTGTACTGGGATACCTTATTGTAAAAAGTGCACGTGCCATTGTGTAAGTGGCACAAAATCCCGATTCCTTCCAGTCGATTTGGACGCCAAGCACAAAATAGTGCATGATGTCACAAACGCGGTTTTGTTGGATCATCCAGATAGAGGTTCAGGTACATGTCGATCACATCAGAGAACGAACCACTCTTCGTCCCGCCCACACGGGAAGACATCCAACGCACGATGGATATCCTCGGTGAAAACGATGTCAGCCTGGTACACCTGCAGTTCAGCGATATCGCCGGAGGCGGTCGAACGGTCACCATCCCCTCCGCGCTCCTCCCCCGCGTGTTCCGACGCGGCTTCCGGTTCGACGGATCGGCGATGAGCGGCGGTATGCGCCAGGTAGAGGTCGATCTCTTCCTCATGCCGGATCCGGGAACACTGATCGTTCTGCCAGCGGTGCCTCACCAACCGCGGCGCGCGTTCATCTATTGCTGGGTGACACGTCGGGGCGGACAACCGTTTGCTGGCGATCCCCGCACGATCCTGCAACAACAACTCAATCGCGCTGCGGCACTGGGTTTGGACTATCGCGTTGGTATCGAGCTGGAGTTCTACCTTTATAAGGGAGACTCCCTCGCCAATGCCTCGTTCGAGAGCGCGCATGTCAGCCCGGGCTACTTCAGCGATAGCGATATCGGCACGAGCGCCGTTCGCGATCACATCGTGGCGCTCATGCATGAGCTTGGGTTGGGTGTCCACGGTGCCCACCATGAAACCGGCGCGGGTCAACAGGAACTTGATCTCCGCCACCTGGGCGGAATTCGTATCGCGGATCAACTCACCAGCACGCGTCAGCTCATTCGCGTGGTGGCGCAACAACACGGCATGAAGGTGACCTTCATGGCCAAACCGTTCGATGACGCCCCCGGCAGCGGTATGCATCTCTTCCAGCGCATTCTGAATCTGGAGGATGGCTCCGATCTGCTGCGCACTGGCGAAAGCGATGAACTCAGCACCATCGCCGGACAGATGATCGCCGGACAGATTCGCCATGCCTCCGCCATGAGTGCGATCCTCAACACCACAGTCAACTCGTACAAACGGCTGGCCGATGGTCATCGCGCTCCGGCCTGGGCCACCTGGGCTCGCATCTCGGAGGCATCACTCCTGCGCGTGCCCGCTACACCGGCCGGTACGCTGACCGATATCGAGCTCCGAAGCCCGGATCCGATGGCGAACCCATATCTGGCCATTGCCGTCGCCCTGGGTGCAGCCGTCAGCGGTATCGAACAACAACTCGATCTGCCGGAACCATTCGACGAGAGCCTGATCCACTACAACGAGGATGAGTACGCCCGCCTCGGTGCGGTGCGGTTGCCGCAGACACTTGGCGAGGCAGTTGAGACGTTAGCTCACGACGAGACGATGCGGGAAGTACTGGGGCACTTCATTGTCGATCAGCTCCTCACGGTCAAACGCGCCGAGTGGGATGCCTACCGACGCCATGTCAGCCCGTGGGAACACACGCAATATGGGGAGCTTTAGCGATGGAAATGGGTTCTCCACGCGAATATGGCGTGATCACCGTCCGCGATATCCTTAGTTTCGCTCTCCCCAGCTCCAGCGTTGTCGCTGCTGGTCGGAATGGCCTCGGTCGCGAGGTGACCTGGGCCACGCGACTGCGCGCGGCCATGCCAGCCTTCGGCCATATCGCCGGTGGCGAGATCGTCATTCTCGATCCCTCGGTGCTGGAGATGATCGATGAGACGCTAACCCTCGCCGGTGCCATTCGGCAACTCTCGACGTTCGGTGTCTCGGTCATCGCCACGGCTGGTATTTCCGATCAGGCTTCTCGCGCCGCCGCCGATGGAGCCAGCCTACCGTTGATCGAGCTGCCAGCCGATACCGATTTGGGAACACTCGAGCGGACCGCTGCGCGCACGATCGCTGAGCGCCGCCGCGAACTCCAGCAGAAGGGCCAGGAGTTCGGTCGGCAGTTGATGGATCTGGCGATTGCGGGTGAGTCGATCGCGACGCTGGTCGATGAGTTGGCTGCGCTTTCCGGTCGAACGGTTGTCGCCGATAGTTCGGAGGGACATGTCCTTGCCTTTCAACCGGATCAGGATGATGTGCTGGACGAGCGACTGGCACACTCGATCCTGCAGCCGTCGCAACCACAGGTACTAAGTTGGCTACGTTCGGTCGGCTCGACCAGCTCAGCGGAACCACCGGTTCACGGCTGGTCGGACGCCGCGGGCTGGACGCGCCTTGTGGCACCGATCTCTGGTCGCAACGGTATCCTCGGTAGCATCAGTCTGCTGATTCCGACGCACGACGAACGGCCGGAGGATACGATCCTGCTCAGCCGCACTGCGGCGGCTTCCGCCGTGATTCTGGCGCAGGAGCAGGCGACGACGGCCGTCCGCCGCGAGGTCGAACTGAATGTGTTGGATGAGCTCCTTGATGGTGCCCTGCGAAGCGAGATCGCACTGGCTCAGCAAGCGGAGCGACTCGGTCACAATCTCGATCAACTCTTTGTGGCGCTGGTCGCCCGGGCGGACACTCAGCCCGCGGGTGCTGCTCGCGGTCGAGAGACGCGTTCGGCGGCGCTGGAGGCAGGCACACGGTCGTTCGTCGCTCTGCTGGATCAACCCGATGTCATGTGGCGCGTGCGTAATGCCAATGTCGAGATCGTGATGCCACAACGATTGATCGATGATGATCTGTCATTGCCACAACAGCTGCAAGATAGCCTGACGCAGGCGTTGGCACATCATCAGATCTCGGAAGCCGTTTCGGTCGGTATCGGTCGGATTGAGCGCGGCATGCAGGGTATTCGCCACAGCCACCACGATGCTCGCCAGTCGCTGGTGTTGGGCAGACGTCTCTATGGTGGTGGGCACATCACGGATTACGACGAGCTCGGTATCTACCGCTTGATTCTGGCGGCCGAGGAACTACCGGAGCTGCGGAAGTTCCATGACGAATCACTGGGATCGCTGATCGAATACGATCGCGTTCACAACAGTAATCTGGTGCAAACGCTGGAAGCCTTCTTCGCCGCGAATTGCAGTCCGAAGGAAGCAGCATCGCTGCTGCAGGTACATCGCAATACGGTGCTTTATCGCCTGGAGCGCATCGCCGATATCGCTGACCAAAACCTGGATGATCCCGATGTACGGTTGCGGTTCCACCTGGCGCTGTATGTGCACACCGCGTTGGGTGCCTAGAACGCCGGTAGCGTGCCATCTGCACCGAGAAAAGGGCCGGGGAGGCGTCGAATCCATGAACCCGGGCACCTGCGGCTCCGATCGAGATCGCAGGGTCACGGGCGAGTATCGTTGGGAACCAACAATACTCTCGATCGCGCCCGATCGGCCCGGGTCAACATAACCATGACCTTAACTCCTCGGTACCGTTGCCACTATGGGTGGTATCACGACCAGGCTGCGCTGGCACTCGCGATCCGGGTCAATGCCTCGCGGATGTTGTCATCGCTGGTGGCGTAACTGAGACGGATATAGCCCTCGCCAGCGGCACCAAAGCTGGTACCACTCACGGCTGCCACACCGAACTCGTCCAACAGCTTCCCGGCCAACTCATCGCTCTTCATGCCAAACAACGAGACGTTCGGGAACGCGTAGAACGCGCCGTGAGGCATGACACACGTGACACCCGGAATCTCGTTCAATCCATCCACCAACAGCTGTCGACGTCGTCGGAACGCTTCCAGGAACGCGTGCACGGGTTCCCATGGTCCGGTCAATGCGGCGATACCAGCTCGCTGCGCCGCCACATTCGTGCAGCTGGCGCTGTTCACCATCAACGTGGTCATCGGTCCCACCAGCTCCTCCGGCACCAGACCGTACCCCATGCGCCAGCCAGTCATGGCGAAGGTCTTACTGAAGCCATCCAGCAGAATCGTCCGCTCCGCCATACCGGGAAGCGAGGCGATGGAAACGTGCTCGCCTTCGTAGAGCAGTTCGGCATATATCTCATCAGCCAGCACAACCAGGTCGTGCTCCAGCGCGATCTCAGCAATCGCCTCAATATCGGATCGGGTGAGCACGTTACCGCACGGATTCCCCGGCGAGTTGAGGATCAACAATCGGGTTCGAGGTGTGACGAGCGTTCGCAGTTCGTCGACATCGACACGGAACTCGTTCGCCTCGCGCAACTGTATCGGTACCGCGGTCGCACCGGTGTACTCGATCATTGAGCCGTAGATCGGGAATCCGGGATCGGGATAGATCGCCTCATCTCCCGGCTGTAACAGAGCCAGCATGGCGAAGAACATGATCGGCTTGCCGCCAGGGGTGACAATAACCTGATTGGCGGTGTACGGTGCCTGACGCGTCGACACGATGTAGGAAGCGATGGCCTCGCGAAGCTCGGGATCGCCCTGAGCCGGTCCGTAGTGCGTCCAGCCTTGCTGCAACGCCTCGATCGCGGCCTGGATGATATGCTCTGGCGTATCGAAATCGGGCTCACCGATCTGCATATGAACGATGCTTCTCCCCTGAGCTTCCAGCTCACGAGCACGAGCTAACACGGCAAACGCGGTCTCGGTACCTATGCGGTGCATCCCTGCAGCCAAACGAATCGGCATTGGCGTTCCTTTCGTGACTAAATACACATCCTTAATGTCCCACATTTCTTCTTCCTGGTGTATAGTTTGATTGGATCGGCTAATGTATACGAAAGACGGTCCGATCCACCACGCCTACGACAAATCACCATTGTGGTGATGCTGAATGCCCGTCCGGGATGACGGTGCGTCAGGAGACCGCTCGCATGTCCTCTGAATCGACACGCGCTGGGCTGACGACCATGCAGCCTATTGAGCGACGGAACCTCGGTTCGGATGTGTATCGCATCTTGCGTGATCGCATTTTGAGCCAGGAACTCACCGCTGGAGAGAAGCTCTCCGATCTGCGTCTGAGTTCCGAACTGGGGGTTAGCCGCACACCAATCCGCGAAGCCCTGCACCAACTCGCCCAGGATGGCGTGGTTGTGGCTGAGCCCAACCGCGGTTTCTTCGTGGCCACCTTCACCCGTCGCGATCTCGAGGAGATCTTCGAGCTGCGTCGCGTGCTGGAACTCTATGCTATCCGTGGTCTTAGAAACGCCGATCACCGCGAGGAACTCGAGCGGGCGATGTTCGAACTGGAACATGTCGAGCGTTTGATCGGTAACGCCACCACCGCCCAACAGCGGATGGATGCTGGCGATGCATTCCTGAAGACCGACCGCGGCTTCCACAGTTGGCTCGTTTCGACCGTCGGCAACCGTCGCATGAGCACGATCGTCGGCGGACTCTGGACCCAGATCGCCATCTTCCAACAGGTTGACGACGAGATTCCGGAATGGATGCTGGTAGCGGTGAAGCAACACCGGGAGCTCCTGACAATGCTGCTTGATGGCAATCTCGATGGCGCGGTTGAGCTGATGACGGTTCACCTGGATGACATGCAAACGCTGGTGTTGGAAGATTTCTCCAGCTAACGCAAACGGGTAAGAGTATGTCCACAACCTTCGATGAGTTCCGCGAGGTTCTGACCGCAGCGGCAGGCAATGCCTGCCGCTGTAGCCGTTCTGAGCTGGCGACGACGATCACATCGATCGCCTCATCACCAGTCATCTGGACGCGAGGCGATCTCGATGATGCCTGGCCTGGCCTTTCCCAGACGCTACATGCCTACGGTGTGACGGTACACGCCGATGCCGCGGCAGAGCAGGTGCGCGATCAGGCATGGGGATTAACCACCGCGCGTGCGGCCATCGCCGAGACCGGTAGTGTGATCCTGCACGAGAATCGGCTGGAACATCGTAGCGTCAGTCTGATGACCGAATCACTGATCGTGCTCTGTCCGCTTTCCCAGCTCCACCCATCACTGGATGATGCTGGCCGCATCCTGCGCGAGATCGCCTCAAGCGGCAACAGCTATGCCACGCTGGTGAGCGGTCCCAGCCGCACTGCCGATATCGAGCGGCAGCTGACGATTGGGGTACAGGGACCCGGGCAACTGCACGTCATTTTCGTGGACGATGAGGTGGATGCATGAGCCACAATCAACTCCCTTTCTCCGCCCGCTACGACGCCGCGCTGCAGGATGCTCAACAATCCACCAGTCTGACCAACTTTCAGACATCCTGGCGAACAACGCGTGATGCGCAGTTCAAGACGGTCAGCTTCGATGAGCAGCGGACAAAGATGAAGGCCGCCAAACAGGAGGCCATCGACAATCTCGATCTCTACCTGTCCCAGTTCATCACTGCGGCGCGGAATGCTGGCACTCAGGTTCACATCGCCGACACCGCCGAAGACGCAACCCGGATCATCCGCGAGATCGCGCGCGATCGAGGGATCAAACTCGTCGCCAAATCGAAATCGATGGTGAGCGAGGAGATCTTCCTTAACGAAGCGCTCGCCGAAGATGGCGTCGAGGCGATCGAAACCGATCTCGGCGAGTGGATCGTACAGCTACGCCACGAGCGGCCGAGCCATATGGTCATGCCTGCGATTCACCTCAGTCGCCAACAGGTTGGCGAGGTGTTCACCGAGCACTTTGGTCGCGAGATCTCGCGCGAGGATATTACCGAACAGGTTCACGTCGCCCGCGATGCCATTCGCGATGTCTTCTTCCATTCAGGTATGGGGATCACAGGCGCAAACGCGCTGGTTGCTGAAAGCGGCACCGTCATGATGGTGACGAACGAGGGCAACGGTCGATTGACGTCGTCGATCCCACCCGTACATGTGGTGCTCGCCGGGATCGAGAAGCTGGTACCGACCTATGAGGATGCGATGACGCAGGTGCGCCTACTGGCGCGCAATGCCACCAGCCAACGGATTACAGTCTATACAACCTTCATTCAGGGTCCGACACCTGGCCATGAGCAGCATATCGTATTGGTGGATAACGGTCGCCGCAAAATGCGCTCGATGCCGGAATTCCGGGACGCGCTCCATTGCATTCGCTGCGCAGCCTGCGCCAATGTTTGCCCGCCCTATCGCGAGGTGGGTGGGCATGTATTTGGCCACGTCTACACCGGCGCGATCGGACTGGTGGTGACACCGTTCCTGCATTCACTCGATGATATCGCCGAGGCGCAGAGCCTCTGTCTCAGCTGTAATGCCTGCGAGACCGTCTGTCCTGTGGATATTCCGCTGCCACGTCAGATACTCGATGTACGAGATATGGTCGTACAGAAAAAGGGGCTGAAGCGGGCGAAACGCGTGGTGCTGAAGGCATATACGCATCCGAATCTGATCAATACGCTGTTCAAGATCGGCGCGGTCGCGCAGAAACCGATCGTCAGTCGCAACCAGTTCATTCGCCTGCGTAGGCTGCCGATTATCAACAAACAGACAACCTGGCGCAGTTTTCCAAAGCTTGCGGAGTCACGGCTTAGTGATAATGTGATACCGGTTAGTCCGGTATCACCGATTATTTCCAGCGAGGTGGCGGGAACGCGCGTTGCCATCTTCCCCGGCTGCATGACCGACCGCCTCTATCCCGAGCAGGGCAAAGCGACGATCCGGGTGCTGAACGCCCTCGGTGTGCACGTGGTCTATCCGCCGAATCTCCATTGCTGCGGACTGATCCCATTCAACTCCGGCGATGTGCCGGATGCGCGTACGCTGGCGCTGCGGACACTGGAACAACTGGAAGCGCTGGAGGTCGATACGATCATCTCGCCGAACGCGAGCTGCGTGGCGATGTTGGCGCAGGACTATCTGCACCTCTTCCGCAACGATCCCGATTTGCTTCCGCGCGCGCAGGCATTGGCAGGCAAGATCATGGATACCTCCAGCTATTTGGTGAAGATCGCCAAGATCCAGCCCGGTGCGTTGGTAGGCGAATCTCCTCGTGAAGTGACCTATCACGATAGCTGTCAGGGTCACAACGCGCTCGGGCTGGCATCCGAGCCGCGCTACCTGATCGAGCAGGTCATGGGCGATCGTATCGTCGAGATGCCGGAGACGATCTGTTGTGGGTTCGGGGGATCGTTCAGTATTGAGCAACCTCGCCTGGCGCGACGGTTGTTGATCAATAAGCTGGATCAAGCCGAGGCGACCGGTACCCGCATCATCGTGACCGACAATCAGGGCTGTATCATGCACCTACGCGGCGGTATCGATGCCGAGGGTCGCGTCATCGAGGTCAAGCACATCCTCGAGCTCATGGCGGATCGATTACCACAACCAGAGGCGTGAGTCAGTGAAGTCGTTACGAACGCGGATCCGCTGGGATACTTACACCCTCATCATGGTGGCACTGGTTCCCGTGATCCTGCTGAGCGCGTGGGGTCTGACCAAGGCCAGCGAGCATGATTTGCGATCACGGCAATGTGCGATGGCGGAGGAATGGCTGGATGAGAGCCGAGCTCTCCTGCCGCTCTTCTATCGCGCCGGGACCGTGCAGAACACGACTGGCTGGGTTTCGGCACTGGAGGAACTGAGTTCTCCGGCAGCGGCAGGGCGACTGCGCTGGGCAGTACTGCAATCGACACGATACGCGGCCGAGTATTATCCAGACCTTCCCACAGACGAGGTCGCCGTGCTCAATCCGACCGATGGCCTCTATCAGCGCAATCTCACCGAAGGCGCACGGGATCTGATCAACCACTGTCCCGAGGTTGCATCGATGCTCCCGCAAGCGTTCCCGATGGTGTTCAAGGAGGACGAGTTCCCGTGACCAAACTTACGCATATCACCGAGAACGACGATGCTCATATGGTGGATGTTTCCGATAAAGACGTCACCCGGCGTGTCGCTGTCGGAACGGGGCGTGTTCGGATGCAACCAGCGACCGTCGATCTGATCCGCAACGGCGCGGTTGAGAAAGGCAATGTTCTCGGAACGGCCCAGATCGCGGGGATTATGGCGGCGAAGAACACCTCCACGCTGATACCCATGTGCCATCCGCTGATGCTGACGGGTGTGGAAGTCACCTTTAACCTCGGGTTTGATGCCATCGATATCCGGGCCACCGTCAAAACCACCGGCCAAACCGGTGTGGAGATGGAGGCACTCACTGCGGTTAGTGTGGCGGCGTTGACGATCTATGACATGGTGAAGGCTGTTGATCGCGGTATGGTGATCGAGGCGATCCAGCTGGAGTCCAAAACGGGCGGAGCCTCCGGAAACTGGATGCGGTCGGACGACGGCGCGATGGTCTGTGACGACAATAGCTGCATGATCGCTCAACCCGCCAGCGGCGGAATCGATCTGCAGGCGTTGGCGACGATGGGGATCGCGGAATCCCCCACAGGTGACAACGAAACGATTCACGATTCCTGACGATTTCATCGCCCCGTAAACAGGCGAAATTGCGTACACTTGCTGAAGAAACGTGTCGCATCCCAAGCGGGCCAGGCTGGCGCCAACCAGCACCCCAAACGACACAGCGTGGGAGATCATCGGACCAAAGCGGCCCGACTGGAGAGGGAGAAGATGGCAGCAACCACGAGAGACCAAATCCAACGAGCCCCGGCAGCAGGTGTGATATCGGGTACCGAGCGGCTGTTCTGGTACTTCTTGCGCGTATCTGGCCTGGTGTTGATGGTGCTTGTGTTTGCGCACCTCTTCCTCACGCACTATGTCAATGTGCCCAGCCAGACGAACTTCAATTATGTGGCCGATCGTTGGTCAAACCCGCTCTGGCGCACGTTCTCGATTCTGCTGCTGCTGGCCGCGGTCTGGCATGGTGTTATCGGTCTGCGCATGATCATGACCGATCTGTTCAACAACAAGATGGCGCGGCAGATCGCTCACGCTATCTGCTGGGTGATCGGCATCGCCTTCACCGTGCTCGGTATCGTCAACGTGATGGCGTTCGATGAAGAGGCCGCCCGCAACAACACCGGTCCGCTGGCGAACCAGATGTGGATCGGCGATCTCATCGGCTACTCGCTCTTCGTCTTCGCTGCGCTCATCTACATTGGCATAATCGCGCTGGTTGTCTGGGTAATTCAGAATCTGCGCAACGACCAGGTGCCGATCTACAACGGCGATATCGGTCAGTATGCCTGGATTCTGCATCGGGCCGCTGGCGCCGGTGTCACCTTCTTCCTGCTCGTGCATGTGATCGATATCATGCTGGTTGGTCTCGGTAGCGATGTTTACAACCACACCGTTGGTTTCTATGCCAACTGGTTCATCATCCCGATGGAGATCGTGCTGGTAGCAGCCGTGATCTATCACACACTGAACGGTCTGCGCGTGATCGCGATCAACTTCACCGAGAGCGGACCGGTGAAGGAGGCGAAAGCGTTCTGGTGGGTGATGGCTGCGACGGTGATCCTGACGATCCCAAGTGCCATCGTGATCCTGATCCACGAGTTGTAGTGCGCCAAACTGAAACCTGATCGATGAGAGACCCGGGCCGAATGGTCCGGGTTTCCTGTGTTGGTGCTCATCGCCAACCGTTTTCATAGAAGAAGTCGTTCGTGGTGGCGAGTCTATGTGTCCAGACAGACACATGATCATATTAACTACCTTGACGAATTACCCCCCCCCCCCCGGCTGCACTTTAGGAGGGGACCATATTCTTTGGATCTGGCTACGATTCGTAGCCAATATGTCGTCCATTACGTCAGGAGGGAGATCATGTCATTGCGCTCTATACTCCGCGTTTTCGCGGTCATCGCCGTTTGCTTGTCCAGCATCGGGATCACTCCGGCGTTCGCACAAACGTCAAACAGTAACGTCAGCGTCACCGCCGCTCGCATCTGCGGAGATCAATCCCTGGAAGTGCGTTGGACCGGCGATAGCATTGACGGTATCAGCGTATCACTGAGCAATACATCCGATGAGTGGACGAGTGGATGGATCGAGATTCCAGATGTGGATGCTGGCACATTTACAACGCCAGTCGGAAGAAACTTCGACAAGGTCAGTGGTCGAGACGACCTTCTCCGACGGCTCATCGCAACAGGTCGATATCGATACCGGCACCTGTGCTGATAGTGCTGAGAATCCGGCACCACAACCCACATCAATCACCATTTCCGGTCGGGTCACAGATGGCGACGGACAGCCAATCAACGGGGCGGAGATCTGCGCAAACATCACCTGGGAGTTTTTCTACTCGTGTGTATCTTCGGCACGAGATGGATTCTACACAATAGTGGGCGTGCCAGATGGCGAGGGTATGCTCTTCGTACAGGCATCTGGGTACCAAGCCCAGTCACTGGAGTTCACCGCAGCGAGTGAAAACATTACCTTTAGCCCTGTGCTTCGAGCATACACATGGATATCAATTTCAGGAATAGTTACCGACAGGAACGGACAAACCCTCCCCGGTGTACGTGTCTGCCTCAGTTCGATGGCGAGTTCGGGATCTGACTGTACTCATACAACTGCGCAAGGTAGCTATAAGTTTGAAGTGGCTGAGCGTGAGAATATTCCGCCTCACGATCTCTTCTCGGGAGATCGGAACTGGGCCTTCAGTTCTGATCGTTTCACTATTGATACCCAGGAGATCCAGATCAATCTCGTTGCGGTACTGAGGAAACGCCGACTGAAAACACTACACCCTATTTCCTGGACGCGTCGTAGATAGTGACGGCAATCCCGCATCATGCAGTTCGCAGCATGTGATGTTGGGGGGCGACAGTCCGAGTGCTTCATCTCTAATGGTGAGTCCAACTTGTTCGAACTGGGCCTCTGGGGATCAGATTTCGCCGTCTCTGCCCAAGGATGTCCAACGTTCAATCAGTATCTTTACGAGAATTTCGAACTTCCGGAGGACTTTGACCTCGGAACCATCACGCTTGATTGCGAAGTGGGTGAAACACGACGGAGACACCAGCCGTAACACACCCACGACCACCATTCCGGTAACAGAGACACCAGTGGTAACCGAGACACCAGTCGTCACGCCGACTGAAACGGTGACACCTGAAGGCGAGAACACGCTCATCGTCACGATCACGCTGCCGGATGGTGCCAGTATCGAAGGTGCTCCCTACAACCTCTATGCCGCTCAGGCATCGGTCGTGTTCGAGTCCGAACCCTATCGATCCGGTGTGGTCGGGGCCAAGAACACGATCGAGATCGCTGATCTCCTGCCTGGCACCTACAAGCTCGTGATCTCGCCAGAAGGCATGGGTCCGATCGAAGCAATCATCGAGGTCGGTGATCAGCCGCTGACCGAAGTCCGACTCACCGTGAACGAGGACGGATCGGTGACGATTGGCGATGTCGCCCAGGTAACACCGACGGCACCAACCGAGGAGGAGGAGTCCGATGAGGTCACAGCGCCCCCACGACCGGTACCGGTGCACTCAATGGATCGATGGGTGTGCTCATGATGCTTGGTATCGCGGCGTCGGCGCTGATGATGGCCGGTGGATTGGCCGTACGCCAGAAACGCGGGTAGATAGTCTCATCGTTAAGGTGAAGCCGGTGGTGCATCTGCACCACCTTCGGCTTCCTCCTTTACCCAACCGACACGTGTTGACAAGACGAAGCTGCGGCCGTGGGCGGACCACCGCCGCTACTGATACACGAGCCGTATGTGACCGCCGTAGTGGCATGGTGCCACGAAGCCCGGGGATCAAACCTCGCGAACCCACATTTATACCTCTCATGGCCGCGGCAGGCAGCATGGCACCAAGAAGCCCGGGGATTAACCCCAAGCCCACGTGTCATTTCAGGACGACCACTGCCGAAGGAAAGAGATTCCGCTACCGCTGTTCGCGCAGCAACAACGCCCAATCGGCGAGATTCTCGATCAACGACTTCACCTGCTCACGAGCGGTGTGGTTGGAGAGTTCACCGAGTTGATTGAACTTGTCCTCAGCAAAGGTGACGTAGACTTCGGGCTCCGGAATGACAACCGCCCCCATGCTGGTGAAAATCTGGCGCAAGTGCATCTGGGCGCGAACGGTGCCATTGCGATCACTGCTGGCACTGGCGATACCCACCGGTTTGCCGCGCATGAAGGAACGTCCCCTCGGCACAGAGGCCCAATCGAGTGTGTTCTCTTCAGCACACCGGGAATCGAGTACGCATATTCCGGCGTGCAGATGAACATGGCATCGGCGCGACGCAGTGTCGCGCGGAAATCGCGGACGGTCGGGAAGCTATCGAGGTTGATATCGTCCGGATTATAGAATGGCAGCGTCTGGATCGGGAACTCGTTGATGTGGACATCCTCGGGTTGCAGCAGCATCGCCGTGCGCAACAGCCCACGATTGTAGCTCTGATCCCGCATACTGCCGACCAGCGCGATGATTTCTATCCGATCCTCGTGTTCCACCCGTGGTGCTCCTGATGATGTCGCCTGGCCAGGCGTTCCCACTCCCCAGCAAGAATCGCGCCGCACATAAGTATCGCACGAGGGTCTGTGCGCCGCGGCGATGCTCCGCATGGTTCCCAGACGAGATCGGTGAAAACTGCCATCTGATAGCAGGGAAAGTCCTTCCCGAACCCAGAAATCGGACATGCTATAGTCGCGAACGTTCGGCGACCCGCAATCCTCTATACCCATCACCTGGCACAAATCTACGGCGCCCAACCGGGAAACTTGCCCTACAATAGACAGTGAACAAATGGCACACACTCCCATCGGGCGTCACTACGTTCGATGGGTGGCGGCAGCGTTGTTTGCCCGCGGCTGTGGTCGAGATGCGGAGAGGCGCTCACGCCACTGAAAGGTCGCCTTTCTATGAGCCAGTTCAACCATGACCCCTTCGGCGCACGCGCCAGCTTGCAGTTGAGTGACGGTCGCACAGTCACCTACTACAGCCTGCACAAGCTGGTAGACGACGGCGTTCTCGATTCCATCGAGCGCCTGCCGATGACGGTCCGCATTCTGCTGGAGAATATCCTCCGCAGCGCTGGCGGCGAGTTCACGAGCGAGGATCACGTCAAGCAACTCGCTACCTGGCAACCAACAGCCGGTGGCAATCTGGGCGACGATTTCGAGCTACCGTTCATGCCCGCGCGCGTGGTGCTGCAGGACTTCACCGGTGGTCCCTGTGTTGTCGATCTCGCGGCGATGCGCGATGCCGTGGCTGCCCTCGGTGGTGATGTCCGCAAGATCAATCCGCTGGTGCCGGTCGATCTCGTGATCGATCACTCGGTACAGGTGGACAAGTTCGGCACCAACCTCGCCTTCTTCAACAACATGCAGCTGGAGTACGAGCGCAATCACGAGCGCTACGCGCCACTGCGCTGGGCACAGGGTGCGTTCCAGAACTTCCGCGCCGTGCCTCCGGGAACCGGTATCGTCCACCGGGTGAACCTGGAGTATCCAGCCGATGGGTCGGTATGCGCGAGATCGATGGCGAGATGGCCTTCCCGGATACCGTTGTCGGCACCGATAGCCACACCACCATGATCAACGGCCTCGTGTCCTGGCTGGGGTGTCGGTGGTATCGAGGCCGAGGCTGTCATGCTTGGGCAGCCGCTCTATCAGCTGGCCCCCGATGTCGTTGGCTTCAAGTTCGTGGGCGAGCTCAATCCGGGCACGACCGCCACCGACCTCGTGCTGACCGTCACCGAGATGCTGCGCAAGCACGGTGTGGTCGGCAAGTTCGTCGAATATTATGGCACCGGCCTCTCCAATCTGAGCCTGGCCGATCGCGCCACGATCGCGAATATGGCGCCGGAGTATGGTGCTACCGCTGGTCTCTTCCCGATCGACGACGAGACGCTGGCCTATATGCGCCTGACCGGTCGCGATGATGTGTTGGTAGAACTGACCGAGAAATATGCCAAGGAACAGGGCCTATTCCGCACCGATGCCTCGCCGGATCCGCAGTTCAACGAGACGCTCGTGCTCGATCTGAGCACGGTCGAACCGAGCCTGGCCGGTCCACGCCGACCGCAGGATCGCCTGGCGCTGAGCAATCTCCGCAAGACGTTTCGCACTGCGTACTCCGATCGTATCGGTGTGGTGAAGACGGATTACGACGAGGAAGTCGCCGAGTCGTTCCCGGCCAGCGATCCGCCAGCCGCAACCGCCAGCGATGCCGCAAACCAGGCCGAGAAGCCGATCTCGATCAGAGCCTCAACCGCGGTGCTGGACAAGCCCACGGGTGTCGAGATCAGCATGAACGGCACCGATATCGAGCTGCGCCACGGCTCCGTGGCCATCGCCGCTATCACCAACAATTCAATACCAGCAACCCGAGCGTCATGATCGGCGCCGGTCTGTTGGCGAAGAAAGCCGTCGAGCGCGGTCTCGATGTCGCCCCCTACGTGAAGACATCGCTGGCGCCAGGCAGCCAGGTCGTGACCCGCTATCTCGAGCAAAGCGGCGTGCTGCCTTACCTGAGCGCGCTTGGATTCCAGGTGGTTGGCTACGGCTGCACCACCTGTATCGGCAACTCCGGTCCACTGCCGCAAGTGGTGGCCGATGCGATCGATGAGAACGAACTGGTCGTGGCCAGCGTGCTCAGTGGCAACCGCAACTTCGAGGGTCGCGTGCATCCGCAGGTACGCGCCAGTTTCCTGGCCAGTCCACCGCTGGTGGTTGCCTTCGCGCTGGCAGGCACGGTTGATATCGATCTCTCCAGGGAGCCAATCGGCCACGACCCGAACGGCGATCCCGTGATGCTGGCCGATATCTGGCCAACGCGCGAGGAGGTCATGGAGGCAATGGCCACCAGCGTCACACCGGAGATGTTCCGCGAGGAATACGCGACGGTGTTCAGCGGCGATGAGCACTGGCGGAATCTGCCGGTGCCGCAAGGCGACCTGTTCGAGTGGGATATTAGCTCGACCTATGTTCGCAAGCCAACCTTCTTCGACGATCTCTCGCCGGAACCGCAGCCGGTGGCCGATGTGAAGGCTGCCCGCGTGCTGGCATTGCTCGGCGATTCTGTGACGACCGACCATACATCTCCCCGGCCGGTCTGATCGCCAGCGACAGTCCGGCCGCGTGAATACCTGCACAACAACATGGATGTGAAGCCGTACCAATTCAACAGCTACGGTAGCCGTCGCGGTAACCACGAGGTGATGGTGCGCGGCACCTTCGCCAATATCCGACTGCGTAACCAGATCGGTGCTGGCAAGGAAGGCAACTGGACCACCTACTTCCCCACCGGCGAAGTGACCACAATCTGGGAAGCCAGCATGCGCTACCAGGAGCAAGGTACCGAGCTCGTGGTGATCGCAGGCAAGGAGTACGGTACGGGCTCCAGTCGCGACTGGGCCGCCAAGGGCACGCTGATGCTCGGCGTGAAAGCGGTGATCGCCGAGAGCTTCGAGCGCATCCACCGCAGCAACCTGGTCGGTATGGGTGTGCTGCCGCTGCAGTTCAAGCCGGGCGAGAACGCCGCCACACTGGGTCTGACCGGCGAAGAAGTGATCGATATCCCGAATATCGACGCCCAAATGTCGCCGAAGGGTCTGATCACCGTGGTGGCGACGCGACCGGATGGCAGTCAGTTCAGCTTCGAGGCGATCCAGCGCGTCGATAGCAATGTGGATATCAACTACATGCGCAACGGCGGTATCCTGCAGACCGTACTGCGCCGACTGACGCAGGCGTAACGTAGCGCCGCATTTTATATGCGGTGACCAGCGCAGAGGGCGAGCCGGTTGGCTCGCCCTCTGTCGTTAATCGGTCGCCTGCCCCCGGACAACTCACGGTCGCGATTGGTGGCTCATACACGCACTTCTGCAACGCGACCGATCGGTCCGGGGCTACACTGCTCGCCGAATATGAAATCCGGCGCTACATAACCACCACACGCTTGAAGCGCTTCTTGCCAGCGCGGAGGATGACGGCAGCGGTGTCACCAAGAGCAGCGCTGAACGGCATATCCACATCGCTGACCTGATCCTCATTGACGCGGAGACCGCCCTGCTGTGCCAAACGGCGCGCCTCACCCCGACTCTTCGCCAGCTCGGCCGCCACAAATGCATCCGCGAGCGTGAATTCGTCTGTTACATCAGCAACAGCGATCTCGGTCGTTGGCAAACTGTCATCGTTGGCGGAAACCGTGGTGACACCGAAGAGCGCCTTGGTCGCCTCCTCGGCCTGCTGGGCGGCCTCAAGGCCGTGCGCCATGGCCGTCGCTTCCAGCGCAAGTACGCGCTTGGCCTCGCGCAACGCCTCACCCTGCACCGAGGTCAAGTCGGCGATCTCGTCATCCAGGATGTAGGTGAAGCGCTTCAGGTAGGTCTCGACCATGGCATCGTCGGTGTTCACCCAGTACTGGTAGTAGTCGTACGGGCTGAACATCTCCGGGTTAAGCCAGACACGCAGACCGGAGCCGGTCTTGCCCATCTTCTCACCGGACGGTGTTGTGATCAGCGGCTGCACCAGCGCGTAGGCCTTCTCGCCATCGGCGCGACGAATGAGATCAACACCACCGAGGATATTGCTCCACTGATCGCTACCACCAAGCTGCAGTGTGCAGCCCATCTCGCGGAAAAGATGGAGGAAGTCGTAGCTCTGCACCAGTCGGTAGTTGAACTCAACGAAGTTGAGTCCGCCGCTCTCGAATCGCTTTTTGTACGTCTCGGAAGCAAGCATCTCATTGACGCTGAAGTGCTGGCCGATATCGCGCAGGAACGGGATATAGCTCAGTTGCAGCAGCCAATCGGCATTGTTCACCATCGTGGCGGCGGGGTTGTCACCGAACTGACCGCCCTCGAAGTCGAGGTACTTGCTGAGTTGGGCGCTGATACCCTGGAGGTTGTGCTCCAGATCCTCGAGCTTGATGATATCGCGGGCGCTGGTGCGCCCGGTGGGATCGCCAACCATGGCGGTGCCACCACCTGCAACCGCGATCGGTCGGTGACCGAATCGCTGCAACGTACCGTGAAGCATGAGCGTGGCCATGTGGCCAGCGTGCAGACTCACGCCAGTAGGATCGTAGCCGATGTAGAAGGTGCGGCAACCGGTCTCCAAGTGTTCCCGCAGACCGTCCTCATCAGAGACATCATGCACGAATCCGCGGTTACTCAGATAGTCCACCGCCGCCACGCCATGGGCGCGGGCGTACTCGGGCGCACTAACGCGTCCGGTTGGTGTGGTGAACGTTACTGGTTCCGCGGTGCTGGACATGATATTCCTCTCTCTACCAATGCGGCCCGGGCGTTTGCCCGGGCCAATCATCACGCTAACTGGTTGCCGGAGCGTCTAGATTTCACCATTCAGGAACGCCTGGACGTAACCTGGGAGTTGGCTCCAATCGCCCTGATAAACCCACATACCGCTCGCAAGGACATCTCCCCACAGGAGGTGGGTGAGGCTGCTCCAATAAATGTTTTCGGCCGTGAAGTTCGGCGCGGCTGCCGCAAGCTGCAACTGCACCTCACCTGGGATGGTAGTGGTTACATACTGGGCACCTGTCTGCACCAACTCAGGAAGCTTGGTGACGTTCTCGGGCGATGTTGCCTGCTGGTATAGCGCAGTCAGGATCAACTGCTGGCGCATAACACGGCCGTCGTCACCATCCTGATGGCGTGTCCGCATCATCTCAAGAGCCTGCTCACCATTCAAGGTGATCTCACCCGCAGGGTAGAAGATCTGCTTGGTGCCATAGTCGAGCGTCGGATAGTCATCATCGCGAAGGTCGTACGGATTCACGATCGTGACACCACCGAGCGCATCGACGATCGCCTCGACTCCCTCGAAACGGACGGAGAGCGCTGCATCGATCGTCAAACCGAAGTTGTACTCAAGGGTTGCTCGGGTGGCCGACATACCCTTCATCCAATCCTCCTTACCGTTACCGGCAACGGCTTTGAAGGCGGAATTGATCTTGCCATATCCAAGCCCAGGAATCTCCACGTAGAGATCGCGCGGGAAGCTCATGGTGCGCACAGTGTTGTTCACCAGATCAACGCGGCTCACCATCAACACGTCGGTATTGAGTTCCTGCTCATCCGGGCGGGTATCCATGCCCATGATCAGGAAGGTGTAGACATCCTTAAGCTCCAAAGCCTCCGGTGTGGCGAAGGTTTGAGCATCAACGATACGAGCACCACCAACGGCGGCAGCCATCGCGGCAGCAAGACCAACAAACGTACGACGGTTCATGCGAGAATTAATCATTTGAAGTGATTCCTTACAGTGGGCCGAAGCTGACTACAACAGAACTTCAGGGGTATAGTACCGTATCCAGAGAGAACGTTCAGACCGAAGGGCTATCCGTCATGGCGACCACATCTATTGAATGGCTAACCGATTGGGCGACGGCGCTTGATCTCTCCCGCTCCAGAAAACTGCCCGTCCTGATCGATATCTGGCAGGACAATTGTAGTGGCTGCGAACGGTTGGCCAATGAAACGTTTACCGATCCCGCGGTCGTGGCGAGCGTCCAGGATCGCTTCATCCCGGTCAGTCTGCACCTCTTCCGTGATCGCGCCATCGTCCGTGATTGGGGTCTTTTCTGGACCCCGACCGTGCTCTTCGCGGATCGCACCGGTCGCATCCGTTACGAATCCATCAATTACGTTCCCGCGGATGTGATGCTGGATGTCCTCGATATCGGCGAGGCTCGCGTGGCCATGCGGTGGAAGCAGATGGAAGTCGCAATCGAGCGTCTCCGCGATGTTGAAGCACGCCACCCGAATGGACCGATGACCGCCGAAGCCATATATTGGCGGGGTATGGCGGAGTATTTCCGTGATGGAAGTACACCCGCAAGCGCCAAATCCGTCTGGACCGAGATCACCGAACGGTTCCCCGATTCCATCTGGGCGCAAAGGCAACCCTAGTAGCGGTTGCCGTCCAGATACCCGACTCCCAACCACGCCCGCACGTGGTACGGCAGATAGCTCCAGTCGGCTGAGTAAATCCAACCGCCATCAGCGGTGGTCTCACCGGTCAGAAAATCAACGACCGTCCCCCACTCGACCAGATCTGGATCGATATCGGGAACACTGGCAATCAAATGCCCCTGCACCTCGGCAGGGATATCTGTGGCAACAAACTCCTCGCCCGCCTCGATGATTTCCGGCAGTCGTATTACGTTCTCCGGCTTCTGCAGCTCAGCCAATGCCGCGGTGAGTACCAGCTGCTGTCGCATCACCCGTCCCTCGTCGAAGTCCATGTGGCGCGTTCGGCTAAACTCCAGCGCCTCCTCCCCGTTCAGGCGGAGTTCGCCAGCAGGGAAGTGGATGGATTTAACGCCGAAATCGGCAGTGGGGTAATGATCCTCGAAGACATCATAGGGATTATTCACCGTAATCCCGCCCATGGCATCGATCACACCCGGCATCTTGTGGAGATTGGTGGTGACCACACCATCCACCTTGAAATTGAAGTTCCATTCGATCGTCTGGCGGAAAAGGTCGACACCAGCATTCCAGTCGAAGTTGTTGGAGTGGCTGCCGATGTTATAGGCACCGTTGATCTTCATCCAGCCATGCCCTGGGACTTCCACGTAGAGATCCCGCGGAATGGAGATGGTGCGGACACGATGATTTTTCGGCTCAACCCGAGAGAACATGATGACATCGGTGTTCTCGTCCTGCTCAACACCTCTGGTATCCATCCCAGCCACGAGGAAGGTATACCCATCCTGAACCTGCAATGCCGACGGTATCGGCATGGGATCGGGTGGCGGAATCGGTGTGCTGTAGGCACCATCCTGCGCGTATCCGCGCTGCGGTTTGATAAGCCCTCCACGAGCAGCGACGAGCGCGCCTGCCAACGCAAATG
Source organism: Thermomicrobiales bacterium (assembly GCA_023957015.1). Taxonomy (GTDB): domain Bacteria; phylum Chloroflexota; class Chloroflexia; order Thermomicrobiales; family UBA6265; genus UBA6265. The sequence goes on from JAMLHR010000027.1 coordinate 26,505, forward strand.
CTCGACGAGTTAGTGCCTTTTTAAGCATGGATCTACCTCCACATAACGGTCCCATCGGGGATCATACCATGTGGAACGCGGAGCCGAGTCTAGAGCATCTGGCGGTAGAGCCAGACAACACCAATACCAGCGACAAGTGCCAGCATGAGATTGCCTCGCCAGCGCATGGCGATACCAACCGCGGCTACGCCAGCGATGCCCTCAATCCCCGCCTCAAGCGCCGCGGGAACGACCAATGCCGTGATGACGGCGCCAGGAAGATAGGACAGCCCAGCCTCGACTCGCGGTGAGAGGGTCACTCGCCCCATCAGCCAATAGCCCCCGGCACGGAACGAGTACGTAATCGCGGACATTACGATGATGACCAGCCAGGTATCCGGATGGACGGTGAACCAGTCCGGCATCAGCGAACCTCCTCAGCGGATGGAATCTCCACCTTCGGTTGACCACCTGCCTGGAGAACCGCAGCAGTTACACCAGCAATACCGCCAGCCACGACATACCAGGTGCCCGGCAGCAGCCACCAGACGATCACCGCAACGATACCGCTGGCGAACCAGGGCGTGAGATCGCGCCGACTGCGGTATCCGGCAAACAGCATCGCGGCGAAGACGGCGGTGAAGGCGAAATCCAGGCCAAAGCGTTCTGGATCCGGGATGCGATCACTCAACAGGAACCCCACCAGGGTCGAAGGAAACCAGGCGAAGAGCACCGCCATATTGCAGCCAATGAGTACACCCACATCGCGCTCGCCGAGGCGATACCGCATCATGGCCACAGACCACGACTCATCGCTGACATTGTGGAGAACCGGATACACGATCCTGGCAGGCAATGACTTCAGCCACGGCCGCAGCGAAGCCGTCAGCAACACCAGACGGAGATTGATCAGGGCTGTCGTAACGGCAATCGTAAGCAGTGGCAATGGATGGTCCCAATATGGCAACACCGCCATTTGAGAGGCCCCTGCGAAGTTGAACAGGTTCAACAACGTCGCTTCCATCGCAGTGGAACCTGCCTGTTGAGCCAACAGTCCGTAAACCGCGCCATAGGCAGCGACCGGAATCGCCAGCGGCAATGTCGCTCGCAGACCACGCACGAACCCGGAACGGGTGATCTCTATCGTCACCAGCCCTCGCTCCGATTGCTTCCCGATATGGTCCAGTACGGTACACTTGTGGCGGTGTTTCGCCAAACCATACCGATCCTCCTCTCCAGGGAGTACCCATCCATGTCCGAACTGAACACGCTCCTCAAGCAGTATATTCGTGATGTCCCGGACTTTCCGATCCCCGGCATTTTGTTCCGCGATATCACCACGCTGCTCGCCAGCCCGGAAGGTTTTCGGGCAGCCATCGACGGATTGCTTGCTCCATACCAGGACGTTCAGATTGACAAGGTCGTCGTGATCGAAAGTCGCGGCTTCATCTTCGGTACACCCATGGCCTATGCGCTCAATGCGGGCGTGGTACCTGTGCGCAAGCCGGGTAAGCTACCGGCCGATACGCTGACCGAGGAGTACGATCTGGAATATGGCACGAATAGTCTACAGATTCACACCGATGCCATTGAGCGCGGCGAACGCGTGATTATCGTGGATGACCTCCTCGCCACCGGCGGCACGGTGGATGCCACCATCCGTCTCGTCAACGATCTCGGTGGCGAGATTATCGGTATCAGCTTCCTGGCCGAACTCACGGACCTGCACGGTCGCGAACGGGTGAAGGATATTCCGGTCTACAGCCTGGTGCAGTATCCGTAGCCGAGAATGAAGTAAAATCACTCACTGATGGGGGTATCGTACGTATACAGGAGGATAACCATCGCATGGGCTTTCTGGAACGACTCGAGAACCTCATACAGGGCGCCGTCGAAGGTGGCACAAGCACTGTTCTGCGCAACAAGCTCAAACCCGTAGAAATCGAAGCCCAGCTTGAGCGCGCGATGCGCGATAACACGCAAACATCTCGGGGTGGGCGTCTTGCACCGACCTCCTACATTGTTTGGTTGCATCCGGATACGTATCGGGAGACGATCGCGGGGGTGGAAGGGTACAACCATCATTGCGAGATGCTGCTGAATCAGTTCGCGATGCAAAACGGCTACACCATGCTCCATCAACGCATCAGTGTCACGTTCGATGCCGATGCGTCGCTCGGTCGGCGCGATATCCATATCGAGACGGCGTTTGCGTCTTCACCGTCGGCTGCACCTGCCTCTAACGCCCACTACACAGCTGCATTCAATCAGACGCAAGTTCTGTCTGTACCGCGGCAGGAATCCCGCTGGCATCTGCGTGTGATCCAGGGAGGACAGAGCCAGGTCTTCCAGATTCCAGAAGGTATCTCCCGCGTCGGACGGGCCTCCGATGCAGATATTGTTCTCAAGGACGAAGCCAACACTGTTTCCCGGCAACACGCGGTAATCAACCGCTATGGCGAGGAGATTCGGCTACGGGATGTCGGCAGCAAGAATGGCACCAAGGTGAACGGGAACTACGTTCCCTCGCACCTGGAGACGCTGCTCACGGATGGTTCCGAGATCGCATTCGGCCAGTGCATTGTTCGCATAGAACGCCGATAGGCAGGAGCCAGTATATGCCGACGTTGCCAGAACTCCAATTGCCAACCGGATTCGATGCGTTCGACTGGTTCATTCTCGTCCTCCGCATCGCGTTCATTGCATTGATCTATCTCTTCCTCTACCAGGTTGGCCGCGTCGGTGTGCGCGAGCTTATCACCATCGGGCAAGCATCGGTCGGTATGCCACAACAACGCATGGAGCAGGTGGCGATTTCGGGTGCGCTGGAGATGGTTGATCCAGCCGAGAGCAAATGGCGACAAGGCACGCAATTCGCGCTGGACTACTACACCACGATCGGCCGCAACTCCGAGAACGCGATTGCGCTTAACGATGGTTTCGTCAGTGGCAATCACGCCGAGATCAGCTTCAACCAGGGAGCCTGGTGGCTCATGGATCTGGGAAGTACCAACGGCACGTTCGTGAACGGACAGCCGGTACAGGGCCGCATTCAGCTTCATAACGGCGATATCGTCTCATTTGGACGGGTCCATTTACGGGCTCATGTGTGAAAGCACCGAATATGCGTATCTTGGCGGCACTATTGCCGATGATTGACTTTGCTTCTCCAGCGGTGAAAGCTGCATCGACAACCTCACCGGTACTTTTGCCAGGATCGCTCAGTCTGGTCTTGCCCTGTCACAACGAGGAAGACAATATCCGCATTGTGATTGGGCAAGCATTGGCGGTACTTCCGAACTACGCGAGCACATTCGAGATCATTCCAGTTAACGATGGCTCCAAAGATCGTACCGGGGCGATTCTGGCCGAACTCGCTGATGAGGATGATCGGGTACGACCGGTCAGCTATGCCGTCAACAAGGGATATGGTGGAGCGCTGACCAGTGGCTTTGATGCTACGCAATGTGACTACATTATGTTTATGGATGCTGATCGTCAGTTCGATATCGGCGATATCTCCCGTCTGGCCCCGTTTGTTGGCAGTTTCGATATCGTGGCCGGATTCCGCATGGAACGCAGCGATCCGCTTATCCGCCGCGTCAATGCCGAAGTGTTCAATATCGCCGTGCGCATCCTGTTTGGCGTGCACTTACGAGATCTGGACTGCGCTTTCAAGATCTTCCGTGGCGATCAACTGCGCTCTCTGGAGTTGATCAGCAACGGCGCATTGATCAATTGCGAGATGCAGGCCAAGCTCCGACGGCAAGGAGCTACCTTGCAGCAGGTTGGTGTTCAGCACTATCCGCGCGTAGCGGGTAACCCCACCGGCGGTAATCTGAAGGTCATCCTGAAAGCGATGCGAGACATCCTGATTCTGTGGTGGAAGATGCGAGATTACCATCCGGAAGTCGCGGCCGATCGCACCGCACCGGATGACCGCGTTCCGGCGCGACTCAAGCGACTGCCCGGTCACATTCGCAACCGCATCAACCGCTGGAGATCAGAGTCCTGATCTCAGCTCGATCTCAGAGATCGCACGCGTGAAATACGGCGTAACGCCGCGAGAACTCAATCCCTCACCGAGTAGTGTGTAGGGCGTGATATCGCCCGTTTCGGCATTCAGCAGGAGACCTTGGCAACTCTCGCGCTCGCTCCGGAAGATTGTGGCGATATCGGCAACGCCCACCTTCACCAGACCTTCGAGTTCCGCGAAGTTGGGAGCGTAGGCTGCTAGCGGACGATCATCGCGAACGAGATAGACATCCTGTAGCTCGCGATCGATGATCCCCGGTACATTGTTCTCGCTATCTGTCCTCCGACGGAAGATGAACTCGTATCGTTCGGGATCGACATGCACACCGATCTCTTCGAACACCTCCCGGAACGCGTCTTCGACCGTCTCACCGGCGCCCAGATGACCGCCAACCGTCGGATCAAGCGCGAGTGGTGACGTATCCTTGTTCCGCCCCCGCAGGTTCAGCAGTACAAACGGGCCTTCTGCATCCACACCGTAAAACCAGACGTGAACCGCGCGGTGCCAGTCGCCATCGCGGTGAACGTCAGCGCGACGTTTGGAGATGCCAGTGGGCTCACCCTCTTCTGTGACAACATCGAAATACTCGTTTGGATCTTGCGCGAGCTGCATGTTCACTCCATGAACGCAAACGGACCGGGCGGGATCGCCCGGTCCGTAAGATAACCGATTCTTAGCGTCCCATCGCCAATGCCGCGACGGAGAAGAGATTCGTCCAGTCGTTCGCAAGGTTGATGATGGGACTGGAGAAGAGACCCAGCGCCAGCACACCAACAACCATCACCCCAATACCGAGGTTGAGGAGCGGCGATGCGACGATCGGGCGCCCTGTGGTGTCCTCGCTCTTCTCCTGGAAGTACATCACCGCCACGACCCGCAGATAGAAGTACGCGGAGATCGCGGAGGCCATCACGATAGTCATCGCCAGCCAAAGCAGGTTGGATTCCAGGAGGGCCACAATAACGTAGTACTTGGCATAGAAACCGATCGTCGGTGGGATACCCATCAACGAGACCAGGAAGACGGTCATTGCCAGTGCTGCCAATGGCGAGCGCGAGGCCAAACCGGCGAAATCGCCGAGTGTTGTCCCGTCGCCGCGATGCTGCACCCAAACAACAATGGCAAATGCACCGATATTCATGAAGGTGTAGGCGATCAGATAATAGAGCACCGACGAAATGCTGCGCTCACCCGCCATACCATCAATCAGGCGGAAGGCCGCAATACCAGCAATCATGTACCCTGTGTGCGCGATGGATGAGTAGGCCAACATACGCTTGACGTCTGTCTGGCTGATGGCAACGATGTTACCGAAGAGCATGGTGACGAAGGCCAACACCGCCAGCACCATTGTCCAGTCATCAGCCAACGACTCCAGACCCTGAACCAGGATGCGAATCATGGCAACGGCTGCAGCTGCTTTCGGGATAACGGACATGTAGCCGGTAACCGGCGTCGGGGCACCGTCATAGGCGTCCGGTGTCCAGAAGTGGAACGGTACCGCTGCAAGTTTGAACGAGAAGCCCACGATCACCAGCAACATACCGAGGATCATGCCGGCATTCGGCTCGCTACCAGTAAGGGCGGCGGTCAGTGAGGCGGAGATCTCATTCAGCCCAGTGCTACCGGTGGAACCATAAATCCAGGACATACCGTAGAGGAGAATCGCGCTGGCGAAGAGACCAAGCAGGAAGTACTTGAAGGCGCCTTCAAGTGCGGTAGTACGGCGCTTGGCAAACGCGGTCAGGATATAGGTAGCAATCGATGTTAGCTCGATACCGACGTACAGCATCACCATATCGCCGGCGGATGCGGTGAGCATTGCACCGAAGACCGCGAAGGTCAGCAGCGTGTAGAACTCGCCGGTTCCCATCTTGGAATCCAGATACTCGACGTAGCTGGCACTAATGAGTACCGTCAGGACGGCCGCAACCAGGATAACGAGGTTGAGGAAGACCGTGAGGCCATCAAGCTGGAACAATCCGTGAAAGGTTGTGCCCGTCTCACCGCGCTGTGAAAGCTGAGCCACGATGGCAGCACCGAAGCCAGCCAACGTGACACCGGTGATCACCGTAAAATGACGCTCCTTGGGGAGGAACGCATCCAGCAGCGACACAACGATAGCCGCCACCAGCACGATGAGTTGAGGCAGCACCATACCCCAATCCGGATTTTCGAGATGTACTGTCATGGAGTGAACTCCGCATACCGATCCGCATTCCCTGCCGATCGGCGACTACCTTTGGCTAGCTACCGATGACGCGCGTGGCGCCTTCGAGCACGGCCTTCAGCGCCGGCTCCATGATCTCGAACAATGGCTTGGGATACACACCAAAGACAATGGTGAGCACACCCAATGGCACAATGGCCAACAATTCACGCGGGGTCATATCCGGCCACTTCGAGCTATTGATCTGACCCTCGTGGGTGGGATAGCCATCGCCGTCATCCTCGGCGTGATGATCGTGATCGCCACCACTCACCGCAGGATGCGCGTCATGGCCGTGGCCATGACCATGATCAGACGGACCAAGCGCCTCCAACTCCAGCACTTCAGCTGGGGTCAGATCGTTGTCTGCCGGATCGGGAGCCTGTCCCCAGGCTCTTCCCCAAACAACACGCTGTGCCATCTGCAACATATACCAGGCGGCGAAGATGACGACCGAGAAGGTAATGAACGCCGCCGTGGGATTGTACTTGTAGGTACCAAGCGCTACCAGGAACTCACCGATAAATCCGGAGAGGCCAGGCAGACCGATGCTGGCAAAGGTGAAGAGGATGAAGAGTCCGGCCCACTTGCCCATCTGGGACGCGAGGCCACCGAAGGCATCAATGAGGCGGGTGTGTCCACGTTCGTAGATCACGCCAACCAACATGAAGAGCGCACCGGTGTTGAACCCGTGAGCCAGCATCACCATCATGGCGCCATCCATTCCCTGGAGGTTGCCAACGAAGATACCGAGCGTCACAAAGCCCATGTGACTCACGGAGGAATAGGCGATCAGTTTCTTCAGATCTGGCTGAACCAATGCCACCAGCGAGCCGTAGATGATACCGATGATCGAAAGCGTAATGACGATCGGCGCCCATGCTTCAGCACCGTCCGGGAAGAGCGGCAGATTGAAACGAAGCAGACCGTAGCCACCCATCTTCAACATGATCGCGGCCAGGATCACCGAGCCAGCTGTCGGCGACTCCACGTGGGCGTCCGGCAACCAGGTGTGGAACGGGAAGAGCGGTACCTTGATGGCAAAGGCGATGAAGAACGCGCCGAAAACCCAGAACTGCAGGTTATCACTGTACGCACCGAGCGCGGCACCCTGCTGGAGCTCCAGCACGTTCAGGGTGCGAATACCAGTCTGGTTGTAGTACGCCTGATACATGGCAATGATGCCAACCAGCATCAGCAGTGAACCGAAGAGTGTGTAGAGGAAGAACTTGATGGCGGCATAGACGCGGTTCTTCGAGCCCCAGATACCGATCAGCAACGCCATCGGCACCAGCATGAGTTCCCAGAAGATGTAGAAGATGAAGAGATCCAGCGCCATAAAGACACCGAGCATACCCGTGACCAGGATGAGCATGGACACGTAGTACTCGCGCTCGCGCTTGACGACGGTGCCCCAGCTCCAGATCACGGAAACCACCGCGATCAGCGTGGTCAGTACGATCAGGAGGACACTGATGCCATCGACACCCATGAAGTAACTGACACCCAGGTCCTTGAGCCAAACGTGATGCTCGGTGAACTGGAAGCTGTCATTGCGATCGAACTGGAAGAGCATGATGAGAGACAGCACAAAGGTGAGCAGCGTTGTCCCCAGCGCAATCTGCCTGGGAGCCATGCTGTTGTCTTTGCCCAGCACCATGATCGCGATTGCACCGACCACCGGCAAAAAGGTCAAGATGCTCAGAATCGGAAAGCTGTCCACACGCCCCTCCGGGGTAAATCTCCACGAGCACCTGGCTCGGGAGCCGATTTACTAGAACAGATTGCCAAACGCAATCAGGAAGATGCCAAGTACCAATACCAATCCGATACCGATTTCGAGCGCATAGTTCGCCACGGAACCGGTCTGGGTCTTGCGCAATCGCTGGCTGGCAGCCGAAATACCGGTACCAACACCATTGACCGTGCCGTCAATGACACGAACATCCACAACCTTCCACAGGAACTGCGCGATATCCTTCATCGGATTCACGATGGCTGCCATGAAGAACTCATCCACGAACCACTTGTTCAGGAGGAAGTTGTAGAGGCCAGCGAAGCGGGTTGCGAGGGCGGTCGTATCGATCGCCTTACGCATGTAGGTCACATACGCTACTGCAATACCGCTCAGGGCCACCACCGTGCTGACGATACCGAATGTCCAGGTCATGGTCATCGAGACATGGTGTGCATGGACGTGCTCAAACGCATGGTGCAGGAACTCGTGGAAGGCGCCGTCCTCCGGCGGGAAGCCGACGAAGCCAACGAAGACCGAAGCCACGGCCAGGATCACCAACGGAACGGCCATCCATGGTCCACTCTCGTGCGGATGGACGTGCTTGTCGAAGCGCTCCTCCCCGAAGAAGACGAGGAAG
>JAMLHR010000028.1 GCA_023957015.1 Thermomicrobiales bacterium
TCAGGATGCTGGCTATCTCGTTCCTGCTCAACATTTATGAAGAGTGCTCTAGCCACCATCGGGTGCCACTCACATACCCGCACAAGAAATGCGCGCCCACACATGGCCTACTGCTGCGCCTGGGCACGCGCCATGGCGCGGAGTTCCTCTTCCTCCTCCGCCCGCAGGATCTCCTCGTCACCACCACCAGATTGGCTACCGCTTAAGCGAGCGTAGAATCCGCCCTGCTCCAGTAACTCGGTGTGGGTGCCGCGCTCAATAACCTCACCCTGGTTGATGACCAGAATCTGATCGGCGCCACGAATCGTGCTCAACCGGTGAGCGATGACGAAACTGGTGCGCCCCTGCATCAAACGCGTCATCCCCTCCTGGATGTACCGCTCGGTACGCGTATCCACATTGCTGGTAGCCTCATCCAGAATCAGAATTCGCGGATTCGCCAATAGCGCTCGCGCGATCGTGATCAACTGCCGCTGCCCCTGGCTGACATTGCCACCTCGCTCGGTGAGCTCGGTGTCATAACCATCCGGCAAGTGACTGATAAAATCATCCGCCTGGGCCATCTTCGCTGCCTCAATGACATCCTCATCGCTCGCATCCAATCGACCGTAGCGGATATTCTCCATAACCGTTCCAGCGAAGAGGAATCCATCCTGCAGCACGATACCGAGCTGACGCCGGAGCTCGACCTTGTTGATGTCCTTCAGATCGGTGCCATCGATCAGGATGTGACCGGAATCGATCTCGTAGAACCGCGTGATCAGATTGATAATCGTCGTCTTGCCGGCACCGGTTGGTCCAACCAGCGCGGTAACACTCCCCGGCTCGGCGTGGAGACTGACGTGCTTCAGGATCGGCGTGACGCCATCGTAGCTGAAGCTGACATCCCGGAACTCGACTTCGCCGCGCGTGATCGCCTGATGTCCGATCTCGTGACTGGCGGCATCAATCTCGTCCGGCTCGTCCAGTATCTCAAAGATGCGCTCGGCACCAGCCAACGCGCTCTGGAGCTGGTTGTACATCTGGCTGATCTGATTGACCGGCTGGCTCAGCTGTCGCGTATAGCTGAGAAACGTCGCGACCACACCAACGGTCGTCCGCCCATCGACCACCAACCAACCACCGGCACCGGCAACCATGGCGATGCTGAAGTTGTTGACGAAGTTCATGATCGGTCCAACGACGCCCGCGAATGTCTGGGCCCGCACCGAGTGCTGGCGCAGTGTCTCGTTCTGCTCCAGGAACTGCTCGATCCGGTCATTCTCCTGGTTGTAGGCCATGACGGTGCGCTGACCACTGATCGTCTCCTCGATCAGACCATTGAGCGTACCCAGATGCTTCTGCTGCTCGCGGAATCCGACACGGGTGCGCGGGCCGATATAGCGATTGACCACCAGGCTGAGGATGACGAGCGATCCGATGCTAATCACGGCCAGCGTGGGCTCTAGTATCAGCATAAGCACGATCACACCGACACCGGTGAGCACACTGCTGACTATCTGGGAGGCGCCCTCAGTCAGGATCTGGCTGATTGTCTCGACGTCGTTGGTGACACGGCTCATCGTATCGCCGTGCGGTCGTGTATCAAAGAAGCGCAGCGGCAGTCGCTGCAACTTGGCGAAGATATCGGTTCGCAACAAATGGACGGTTCGCTGGGCAACCTGACTCATGATCAACGCCTGCAACCACATCAGCAGGCTGTTGCCGAGATAGACCGCCAGCATGATCAGCATCAGTCGCGCCAGACCATTCATATCACCAGGAATGATGTAGTCATCGATGGCTCGACCCATCAACAAAGGACCAACCAATCCAAGCGCGCTCGTGCCAATGATTAGGACGACAGCGACGATGAGTCGCAATCGCTCATGTTTCAGATACTGCCAGAGTCGGCGGACCGTCTCCTTGCGATTCTTGACTTCCGGAGCTTCTTTGAAGCGAGCCCCCGGACCACCGGGTCCCGGTCCTGGCCCCATGGGACCTCTATGCTGCGCCATTTGCCACCCCGCTTTCGATCTGGCTGCGATAGATCTCCTGATAGGCTGGACTGTTGGTCATGAGATCCTCATGGTTCCCTTCAGCAACGATCCGCCCATTCTCGAGAACGATGATCTTGGTGGCGTTCACCACGGCGCTGATACGCTGAGCCACCAGGATGACCGTCATATTCAGTTCGGCCAGGGCATTTCGAATCCGACGCTCGGTGGCAACATCAACCGCGCTGGTGGAATCGTCCAAGATCAGGATCGGAGCACCACGCACGATCGCTCGGGCGATGGCGAGACGTTGGCGTTGGCCACCGCTGAGATTGACACCGCGCTGACCAACCAGGCTATCGTAGCCATCCTCCAATCCGGAGATGAACTCCTCGGCCTGCGCCATGCGAGCGGCACGCTCTACCTCGGCATCGGTGGCATCCGGTCGCCCGAAGCGGATATTGTCGCGCACGGTACCACTGAACAGGACCGATTCCTGCAGCGCGATCGAGACGTGATCGCGCAGGCGCGTTTCATCCCACTCACGCACATCCATGTCATCGACCAATACTCGGCCATTCGTGACATCGTAGAAACGCGGGATCAGACTGACGATGCTGGATTTACCCGATCCGGTTGAGCCCAGGATCGCCAATGAGGTACCGGGTTCGACGGTGAAGGAGATATCCCGCAACACCGGTTCGGACTCGCTACTGTAGCTGAAACTGACATGATCAAACTGAACCTTGCCGATAGGTGCTGCGGGAACAGACGCGGTGGTCGAAGCAACGATCACCGGTGCGGAATCCAGCACCTCGTTCACACGCTGGGCACTGGCCTCGGCACGGGTGAAACGCATCAATACCATGCTCGCCATCATCAGTCCGAACATGCTCTGCATGAGGTAGTTGGAGAAAGCAACGAGGGCTCCGACTTCGATCTCGCCATCGTTGACCATATTGCCGCCGAACCAGAGTGCCGCCACAAAACCGAAGTTCACGGTCAGCATCAGCACCGGTGCGATCAGCACCATCAGATAGACGGCCGAGAGCGTGGTGTCCCGCAGATCATCGTTGCCGCGACCAAAGCGATCGACCTCGTATCGATGCCGGGCGAACGCCTTCACCACGCGCACACCGGCGAGGTTCTCCTGCATGATGCGATTGATATGATCCAGCTTGGCCTGCACCTTAATGAATCTGGGAAAGGCCTTGCTCATCACCAGACCCACGATCAGCAACAGGACCGGTATCAACACCACGAACAGGAGCGAAAGCTTCGGTGCGGTGAACACGGCCATGATGATGCTACCGATGAGGAGCAGCGGTGCGCGCACCATGATGCGTAACATCATCTGCACGGCATCGCTGAGCTGGGTGACATCGTTGGTCAGGCGCGTGATCAGACTCCCCGTCTCCAGCTTGTCCAGATTGGCGAAGGACAGCGATTGCACCTTTCGGAAGAGTGCCGCGCGCAGATCGGCGGCGAATCCCAGTCCCGCCCGGACCGCAAAGACGCCACAGAGCACACCAAAAACGACACCGACGATCGATAGTCCGACCATGAGGGCACCGGTCTGGAGGACGGTGGAGAGATCGTTGTTGGCGATGCCGACATCGATGATGTGTTGAGTCAGCCGCGGCTGCATCAGATCGATGGCAACCTCGCCGATCATCATCAGCGGTGCCAGGATGACCAGAAGTTTGTACTTTCTCAGGAAGGAAGCGAGACGACGAGTCTCATGCATGAATGAAACCTCCGGTAGGCGAGGGCTCGTCGACATCGGCGAGTCATCGGAAGTGGGGCGCTTTAGGAGAACGATTTGGTGTAGCGCACGATGTGCGCAGTGATGCCAAGGAAGTGCTCATCCTGATCGGAACTGAGTACGAGCACCCACCCGTGGCGCTCATAGAACCGACGCGCTGGCTGATTGTCCGCGAGCACATTCAATGTGCCAGTGGCAGCCCCGTCGGCTATCATCCCGCGTTCCACTTCTGAGAGCAAGGAGGAACCGGTCCCCTTGCCAACCGATTCCGGTGCAAGATAGATGGAATAGAGCTTACGCACCGCATCGACGGGCGGATCGATTGGTCCCCATCCGGCAAAACCAAGCACGACATCATTCTGCGCGGCGACAAGGTAATGTGCCTCACCGGGATCAGTCAGGCGCTGCCCGAACCAGGTGATGCGCTCTTCAATCGAGAGTGCTGCCAGCTTGTCGGCTGGCAGCAGATCGCGATAGGTGTGCTGCAAACTTCGCACAAAGATCGTGGCGATGGCCTGGGCATCGGCGGGTGTAGCGGTGCGGATAGTTGGCATGGTCTGGAATCCTCGCGAATCCCGGGACTAAATCCCGGGCCTACGTCCATCTTCTTCCTCGAAAAGGTGGCGGAGACGCATGACGACGGCGAAGAGCTCGGGTCCCATCGTTTCCGCGCGACGGGAGCGGATGTGCAACTCGGCATCATCGCCGAGCGAGATGCGATCCCATCGCTGCGGACCGAAATCGCGCTCTGGTCGACCACGTCGGTGCTCGCGATGCGGTCGCTCACCGCGTTCGCCAAACGGACCACCACGGAATGGACCGTCGCCACCGGGGAACTCGCCCCGCTCGAAATCGACCGGACCGCGGCCACGATGGCGGCCGTGTCCGCCGTGTCGACCACGACGATCCTGCGCACGCTCCATCAGGAACTCGCGCGCGATGCTGGCCAGGTATTCGGGATCGCGCAGCTGCTCCGGTGTCAGCATCTCCAGCTGACGCTTGATCTCGCGCAGCGGCAGGAACATGTCCTTCAGCATCGCGATCGCGAGCAAGCGATCCAGATGCTCCTGGCTGTAGGTCGCATTGCGACCGGCGCTGATCGGTGGGGGCAGCAATCCCTCGACGATGTAATAGCGAACGGTACGGGGTGTGACACCAGCGGCCTCACTGAGTTCATCCAGCGAGTATTCGCGAGTGTCGTTCTCCTGCCCGTTGATTGGGGCAGTCTGTTCGGTTGTTTCTGTGTTCTGATCGGTATCCATAGATTCTCCTTCGTTCATTGATGTATCGAATTGGTCGGTGGTCATAGTGGTGCTCCTTTCACGATAGTGATGACCTGTGGATTAATATAGCAGTAAAACGTCACAGTGTCAATATTATCAGAATCACGAATATATTCTAGAAATGGATGATTTATCTCGACACCTATAGTGAATAACAGATGATATTGATAATACGACAGTGATCATGCTACCTTGCTAGGAGATCATCGGCAGCACGCCGAGCGGATGGTATAATCGTTCGGTACAAACGTGGCGCCATAGCCAAGCGGTAAGGCACGGGTTTGCAAAACCCTGATTCGTCGGTTCGAATCCGACTGGCGCCTCCAACAGCATCCAGGCCGAGAGCGAACGCTCTCGGCCTGTTTCTTTGGTTATTCGGGCTGACACCCTCTCGGTTTACCGTGATCGCGTCTGCGAATACAGTCCCGCAGCGGCGAGTCCATAGACGATACCGGCCAGACACCAGGTGGCAACCTTGCGAGCATCGAATGCGTTGCCGGAGGCTAATCCACCGATCATCACCAACATGATCGCCATGAAGATCGCGGCCACACCCGCGTACCGCACCGGTAACCCCACCTGCTTGGCGATCTCAACCAGAGCGGGAACAACGATGGTAATCGAGACACCGGTAATCAGCTGCACTGAATCGCTCATCATGCTGCTCCTTTCCGGGGCAGTGCCAGGACATCATTGACGCTGTAATTCGTGCCGCCACTCCAGACTCGCCACAGGAGATCCGTGGAACTCCCCTTCCCCATGACCCACCAGAGCGGATTGCCAGCCACAGATTCGCCGACCACCCAGCCGCGAGCGTAGAAGCTGTTGCCGCGACGAAGCACACGCATCACGGGCTGATCCGTCTCCGCCCACTTGCGCGCGTTAAGTGCATCCACCGTGACATTGACCAGAATCGGTGCGGCCAGATCCGTGATATGACCGAACATCGGGATTACTGGCGAGACAGGACTCGCGATCGCACGCTGAGACTCTTGCCTCCAAGCACGCGGTCGATACCAGCCACCACACCCGCGGCGGCCCGCTTGTAGAATCCATCAGCACCGATGATCGCGGCATCGCCACGGATATTGCCGAGTTCCAGCACCAGGCGCACCATCCGGTGTCGGACCGCGGCGGTGTAGCCGAACATCGCCAATCGATACCCTTTGCTTCCAACACCGGTCTGACGCTCGCTCATCACACCCGGCTGCTTCACGCCGCTGCGACGCAGACCGAGTCCGGTTGATGTAGCCACCTCCTCCGCAATCGCGACGGCATATTGCTGATCAAGCGTGTTCGTGGCCCAGGCATCCGAGCCGCGATATGGGGAGACGGTGCGAAGACCGTCCCCATCGGGAACGATGGCAAACACACCCGGCGTGTTGTTGGCATCGCCCTCGAAGTGCACATCCAGCATCAGGTCGTAGGGCTGCACATCGAATCGACGCACGACTTCCCGACCGACATCATCGAGCGTGCCCGGGAACCAGTCGGCCTCGTTCTGGAGCATCTCCGCCTGATGTCCGGCGGCGATCAACTCTCGCTGAATCGCGCGGGCGGCGAGCGGTGTGATCGCCATTTCGGCGGGATTTCCGCCAGTGGTATTGCGATGTCCCTGCACAATCAATATACGAATGTTCATGTCCTATACCTCCACCAGGTTGAGCATGATCGTCGCATCGCCCCATTCCGCGCTGTCGGCGGGGTGGGCGACCGTCTCACCAATGCCGACGATACGTACGGTGCGTTGTACCGGTGTGGTGTCGTAGTCGATGTCCCTGAAGGGCAGGATGGTGTCTTGCTGCCAGGCCTGCCAGAGTTCGGCGATCAGCTCGCGACCGGTGCGGGTGAAGACCGCGCCGTCGCGGTCCACCTCCTGGTCCCGGGCGTGTATGCGCAGCTGCCACTTCCGCCTGCGGGCCGGGGTGTCCATCACCTCGTACTCCACCCACAGTCCGGTGAGGATGGGGGCCCAATTGAGCACCGAGGTCCAGCTGACGCGGAGCATGATGAACCGGGACATGACACCGGAGAGGGCCTCGCTAATGGCGAAGTTCATGGCAGCAAGGCTGTTGCCGTTGCTGCCTGCCCACGCGTCCGACCATTGGTCGTAGACATTCACCCAGGTGGTGCCGCAGTCGGTGGAGTAGTCCAGGTAGAGGCGGACGTTGTCACCACTGACGGTATTTCCGATCAGGACCGGCGATGCGAAGACGGCGCCGACCTTGCGCCATGCCTTCACCTTGTCGCGTTCGCCTGCGTCCAGCATGGAGGTGGTGATGTATGCGGTATCCGGGTAGGGATAGTAGCGATCGCCGTTGCGCTCGATCATGGTGAGTCGATGCAGGCGGAAGGTGCTGCTACCGTGCTGGAAGATGATGAAGTTGCGGGCGTTGGAACCGGAGCCAACGGCCATGGGCCAGCACCACGGACCGTTGGCGATGTGCTGGGTAGCGAGTCGCCACCAGCCCGAGCCGTCGTAGGCCCAGAGGTCGTTCGTCTCGGAATCCGACTCGATACTGACGATCAGCCAGCCAGCGGAGACGGTGCCACCGAAGCAGCGCTGACCGGTGAGACCGGTGGAGCGCCATCCGGCGCGATCGCCGGTCTTGATCAGCTCATGGACACCGCCAGCGATCCACGCCATGATGCGACCACCGAAGCCGGTAAAGACGCGGAAGTCATCACGCTCCGTGAACACACCCTGCTGGTAGAAGGGTGTGTAATCGCCGGACCATTCCTGTCCGGGGATCTGTGGCGGTTGGGAGCCACCGACGGTGTAGGCGGGATTATTCACCATGACATCACGGACGCGACCGCTGAAGCTGTACAGCGCCTGCTTGGTGATGATGAACAGTTCGGCATCGGCGGTGGTGATGGCGATAGGGTCGTGATCGATGCGGCGGGTTTCGATGCTGCCACCGGTGACCTGGCGGATGACGGTGGGGCGGGAACCGGTGCGGGCGTCGTTCCAGATGGCGTAGCCAGCGTATGGTGCGATGTAGTAGCCGCGTTCGCCCGCGAAGAGGACGGTCTCGGTGCCGGTGGCTTCGTTCCAGAAGATGATATCGGCGGCGTTACCGAAGCAGATGAGGAGGCCGATACCGCCATAGGTGCAGATATCGGTGATGGGGTGGGCGTAGGTCTTGACGATGGTGCAGGAGTAGGGCGCGCCTTCCCAGACACCTGGGCCTTTGTAGAGGGTGGCACCGCTGGTGAAGTAGAGATAGTCGCGGAGGATGACGTGCGGGAGGGGCTTGTCCTTATCGGGCAGGGTAGGGGAACCGGGGATGGTGGCGGAGCCGGAGATGCCCCAGGGGATGACACCCTGGCCGTTGAGGGCTGGGCCGACGGCGAGGGAGTCTCCGAACTGGTCGCGTTCGAGCTGGAGGTGTCGATGTTGGCCGCCGAAGAAGTCGGTGATCGACAACCGGGTAGTGCGACCTTCGGGGTAGCCGTCCTGGAGTCGTTTGTAGCCGGGGGGACGAACTGGAGCCGGGGTCGATCATATAGCCGGCACCGTTGATGGTGATGTCGGTCGGTTGGGTCATGGTGTGCTCCTCAATGGTGGTGTTTGGTGTCTGGACAAACAAGGGTGAATACCCACTGCGGTGGGATTCACCCCTACGCTGGTCCGCAAACCGATAGGTTCCGGGTTCAGCGGTGAGGCGTTCTGAAGTCGGTGTGGTGGTAAACGCGCTGGCAGCGGCAATGATCGTGGATCGGTGGCGAGAACCCCTCACCCGCTCTCCAGATCTCACCGTTCAGCTGGCCGCAGATCGGGCAGGTGCGTTCGTCGTCAGCGGTCTGCCAGATCTCGAACACAACCGGTTCGAGTCGCTCGACCTCAACGCGTACGCGCTCTCCGATCTCTCGCCACGGTTCGCGCCGAGTAGGGACTGCAGCATTCAATGCGGAACCCAATCGTTGGCCGAGGTTCATTGCCGTTCACTTTCCGCGAATGAGCCGACTCGCATCTTATGCGTGCGACTCCAGAACATGCGATCGGCATCGACCTGGGCCGAACGGGCGGCCGCGGCCAGCGGATGCACACCGCTCTTGCCCGTGTAGCGCTTGCCTTCGGCAATCGCACGGCGGCTAAGCGCCACCGAAAGCGCCAATGCCACGATGATGTCCTCATCGTTCGGCTGAATATCGAGATCGTTGATATCATCCGTCGGTGGCACGCGATGAACCAGATGCTCGACACGCCAGACACCGCTACGGGTAGCCACTTGTCCCAGCAGGATCGAGTTCGCCCAGGCGCGCCAGGTGGTCGCACCGGCACCTCCCGGCGCGGGCGGAGCGTCACCGCTCCCCTCCCAGCGCGGAATCAGTTGTCCCTTGTCATCGAACAACCGCACGATGCGCATCACATTCACATCCAACGGCATCTCGACTTCCTGGTCGCCGTGCAGCACGGCAATGGCGCTCACAGCCTGCCGCGGCATGGACGTGCTATAGCGGCGCACCGCCTCCGAGATGGCATCGTTCAGCACCTCGTCTTCCCAGAGGGGATCGGCGGTTTCATCCTGTAAGCGAATGCGCAACATGGTGCGGATTTGAGGTCGCGTGGTCATACGGAATGTCCTTTCACCAATGGTTCAGCGGTCATCTGTCGAAGTTCAGCTTCTGGATCGTGCTCGCCCAATGCAGACATCGCCGTGCGTCGACTCATCAATCCGTTCTGCACGCGGCTGACCGCATTACGCACGGCGGCATCGGTATCGCTCGGTAGAATCGGTGGCCAGATCGCCACCGGCGCACTGAAGCCGGCAGTACTCAGGTGATGATGGAGTTCCATCATCCGAAGGAAGAGCTGGGCGCGCTGGGTCAAGGCGACATCCCACTGGCGCCGCTTGCGTTGGACCTTCTGCACCAGTGGCTGAATCTCAACCTCGAGCGCAGTTCCGCTAAGATCGCGACCGCTATCACCGAAGGCGGTTCGTGGGGTTTCACTCAGATCGTGAAGAATGCGGAAGAGCAGATCCATGTACTGCAGGTGCACACCGGCACCTCCACCCTGCAGCAGATCGAGCAGATAGGCGCGAGCACCCTCCGGTAACTCCCAACGGGCGCCGGGTCCGATGCGGATACCCTCGGTGCCATCGACACCCTCCAGCACCGTAATCGGTGAACCGGAGAGATCGAGGATCTGGCTCATCACCTGCATTCGCTTGTTAATCTCGGTGCAAACCGGGATCAGATCCTCCAGATCGGATTGACCCCAGAACTGATCCGGCAACGGATCGTTGGCGATGATGACGTAGGGAATACGTCCCAAGGGATTGATCGTCTCCACCACCGTCTTGCCATCCAGCAGGAGGCGCATGGTGGTATCGGTCCAGGCTTCCATCGTCGGGATAGGCGTATCCGGATCGATCGTCTGATCGAAACGGATAGTGAATTGATCCTGCAACTGCCGCGGCGTAGCGCGATAGAGATGGCGCAATTCCATCACCTGGCGAGGGTTATCCGGTGCCGTCTGCACGGTGAGGGCGGCGGGATCGACCGGGACGACATTCGGCATGTTGGTGTCGTGGTTCCAGGTCACCTTCATGGCGGCATCGCCCTGGATCAGGGCATCGGTGGCGAGCGCGATATCGAGACGCGTCAATCCCAGCGTATTGCGCCAGGTGAGCAGCATCTGCTCCGCCTGATTGGCGCGGTCCTCAGCTGTGGGTTCGGCAGCGATGCTGATCCCCACCGGACCACTGAAGATATAGCTCACGGTTTTCCGCAGTAATGTGCGGGCGTAGTTCAGCGTGAAGGCGTGATGTTTCTGACCGGATTGCTGCCAACCATCAGCGAAGGCGGTGTAATCCGCATAGCGCTGAAGGCGAGCATCATCGGCGGGTGTGCGTGTCCCGGTCGGCCATCCATGGGTCATGGAGGCGTGACCAATTGCGGTAATCGTCACTGGTGTGAACCATCCTTTCCTGACGAGGGATAATCCCTCGTATGCGAACAGGCGAAACAGAATGGACCAGCTGCTACAAGGCGAGGTCGTGAACCCGCGGTGCGGCGCCGCACTGCATCCATGAGATACGCTCAGGTGCACGAGAACATTAGAACATATGTTCTTATCTGTTTCTACTATCTATACGCATCGGGAGAGATCATCGCCATCACAAATCGGAGAGCGAACGTGCTACGCTCGGGGCACGATGCCAGGGTTTGTGGTTGGGAGAGAGAACTAGCGCGAATCTCTCTCACACATTTCCGATCAATGTCAGGTTTTCCCACACTTGCGCGAAAACACTGGGTATATCAGAATCGCAACATCCCCACAAACCCATTGACTCGATTCGTGAAATATTTCACTATGTAGGTGTCGGTCGAGCCGCTCATGAACAGAGCATCGAGCGGACGGGTCGGGCAACGGCGTCCGACCATCAGCCAGGACAGCGATCCTGGCACAGAAAGGAATCGGTTCGCAATGAGTACCGTATTTACCGCCCCTGTTCTTTTCGCCAATCTGACCAATGATGAGCTGGTGGAGAAGGCTGTTTTGCGCGGTGAAGGCGAGGTCGCCTCCACTGGTGCGCTGGCCGTTCGCACCGGCAAGTTCACCGGCCGATCCCCGAAGGACAAGTTCGTTGTCCGCGAGGTCGGCAGCGAGGACAAGATCTGGTGGGGTGCCGTCAATCAGCCCGTGGAAGAGGACAAATACGAGGTCTTCAAGGCCGATGTCATCAACTACCTGAACAACAAGGATGTCCTGTTTACGCAGGAACTGAGCATCGGTGCCGATCCCGAGTACGCCTATCCGGTGAATCTGACGACCGAGAGCGCCTATGCTGCCCTCTTCTGCCGCCACCTGTTCATCACCAACGAGCGCGATCTGGACAGCAAGCCGATCACCATCATCCACGCGCCCGGCTATAAGGCCGATCCGAAGCGCCACGGCAGCAAGACCGAAACCGCCGTCATGCTGCACCCGACGCAGCAAGAGATCGTGATCGCGGGCACGCTGTACTCAGGTGAGATGAAGAAGGGCGTCTTCACGATGATGCAGTATCTGCTGCCGAATCGTGGTGTTGCCACCATGCACTGTTCCGCCAACTATGGCGCAGCTGAAGCCGAGACCACGATCTTCTTCGGTCTCTCCGGTACTGGCAAGACAACCCTCAGCAACGATCCCGCCGCCACCCTGATCGGTGACGATGAGCACGGCTGGAGCGGCAACGGCGTCTTCAACTTCGAGGGCGGCTGCTACGCCAAGACAATCCACCTCTCCAAAACGGCTGAGCCTACCATCTGGGAAGCCACCAACATGAAGAACACCGTGTTGGAGAATGTGCCGCTTGATCCGGAAACCAAGGTACCGGATTACGACGACAACAGCCTGACCGAGAACACCCGATCCGCGTTCAGTGTGGAGCAGGTACCGAACGTCGATAACGACGGGATGGGCGGTCACGCCAAGCGCATCGTCTTCCTCACTGCGGATGCCAATGGCGTGCTGCCACCGGTGAGCAAGCTGACCCGCGAGCAGGCGCTGAGCATGTACCTGCTTGGTTTCACCAGCAAGGTCGCCGGTACCGAGCGTGGTGTGACGGAGCCGCAGCGCACCTTCAGCCCATGCTTCGGTAGCCCGTTCCTGCCACTGCATCCCGAGCGCTACGCTGAGCTTCTCGGCGACAAGATCGATGAGCACGAACCGAGTTTGTGGCTGGTGAACACCGGTTGGGGCGGTGGCGATTATGCCACGGGCAAGCGCATCAGCATCAAGGACACCCGCGCCATCATCACCGCGATTACGACGGACGGGCTGGATGATGTCCCGACCGAGATCCACCCGGTCTTCAACCTGGCGATCCCGACCGAGGCACCGGGCGTAAAGGCTGGCGTGCTGAATCCACGCGATACCTGGGCGGACAAGGAAGCCTATGATGTCGCCGCGAACAAGCTGATGGACGCGTTCCGAGATCGCGCTGTCGAAATGTCGATCAATCCCGAGTGGACCGGCTGGCTGAAGAAGTAACCGACGCTTCGTTTGATCCCTGGTCCAACGCGTCGCCCCCGGAGCTCGGCTCCGGGGGCGACCGTATTTTTCGCTGCTTCTTCCCAAGATACGATTATTTGATAGTGTCGACCCTCGTGGTCGACCACGACGCGCAGCGTCGTAACGTGGCTGATTGACCCTATCTGTCCATATCGCGAATGCAAGAAACTAGCTACAAACAGAATGGCACGTGAAAACATGGGTCGCCAGGCGACCACAAGGGGCGCGACTACCGATCTTGACCCTACCCAGCCAGCGCCTGCTCCACCCGCCGGAAAGCCGCTTCAGCCTCGGTGGCGACGGCATGGAGATCGGCGTTATCGCTCTCCATACCCAGCATCTGCAGAGGATCAACGATGCTGACGCGGGTGGCACCATCGATCTCGTGCAGGGTGACATTGCACGGCAGGAGCAGGCCGATATTCGGCTGAATCGAAAGCGCCCGGTAGGCAAGCTTCGGATTGCAGGCGCCCAAAATCAAGTACGGCGCAAAATCGACATCGATCTTCTTTTTCAGCGTCGCCTTCACATCGATCTCGGTGAGAACACCGAACCCCTCCGCCTTCAGGGCGGCCTCAACGCGCTCCCTGGCCACATCCAGCGGTGCAGGCAACGTGACAACGAATCCGTATGCTGGGTTTTCCATTGGTGTTCTCCGTTACTATCTTTCCTATACCTACTTCACAGTGTGCACCATCAGGGCGAGATCGTCAGCACAATGTGGCAAGGGCGACGGTATTTTCACGATGTCCCCACCGCGATGCGTGGTCGGAGATCGATACCATCCAACACAGCGACCAATGCCGCACTCAATACGAGATCGTCGTGGCCGACAGCGGTTGGGACACCCCACTGCATACTGCTGCCCGGTCCGCGGCGCACACTGTACTCGGTGGCGGCAAGCTGGGCATAGTACTCGTCCGTGATAGCCTCGCTATCTTCCATATACTCCTTGAACCGACCGGTCTCGATCAGCCCCACGAAGTCCCAACCCAAGGCGCTCTTGCTGCTGGCTGTGAACGTGAACGGCACGACCTCCACATGACACCGTCGCAGCGATGTCTCCAGAAAACTGGCCAGTCCGGCACCGATGCCAGTGGCATCGACCACGATCCAACTCGCGCGCCAGATGTGGGTGGCCAGTTCGACGATATGGGCGTGCAGATCCGTGTGCCGCAATCCGGTCCAGGCGCGTCGATCCACCACCCGATAGAGTGGTCGGCCATCGGTGCGGGAACGCGTATCGACCTCGACGACCGTCAGGGCAGTGCTATCCCGTCGACCCATGCTGAAGCCATCGTGATCGCCACCCTGCTCCTCTTCACCGGCGACATCCAGCAGCAGCGCATACCGCTTGCCCGGTGCGGCAGCATACTGGCGCAGATGATCGCCACGCAACATCGCCAACCGCTGCGGTGGAAAGAGGCTCTGCTGACCATCCAGCTCCTCCAGGAAGTACTCGGTGCGGACAAATGGATGCTGCTCACCCAGTTGGGCAATGCGACTCTGCACTCGCGCGCCATAGGCTGGCACATCCTGTGCCACTCGCTGCCACGGCACGAGGAAGAGTCGCTGTCGGCCATCGATGCGTTCACGCTCGCGCAGATAGGCCATCTGCCGGGCAAGTAACGTATGTTTGGTCCAGACCGTGCCGAGAAAAATGGTGGTGGCATTGGTGCTGGCGGCCATCGGATCGAAGATGGCATCCCAGACTGCCGGTCGAATATCCTGAGCCTCGTTAGCGATCAGCCCCAGATCGGCGGTGAGTCCGCGCGCATTCGCGGTTCGGGCCGCGGAGACGAAGACCGCCCGCGCCTTGCCGACGCTGATCGTACGATCCCGCACAGTCGTGAACGGTGCAGTCAGCGGATTCGCCAGCAAGCGATCTCGCAGGCGATCGCGACTGATCATCGCCTGCGGTCGCAAGGTCGGCGCAGCGACAACGATCGTGCCGCCACGCTCGGCGTTGCGCAATAACGTCCAGGCCAACACCTGAGCCAGCACCTCATCCTTGCCAGACTGGCGGCTGAAGACCATCGCCAACTGCTCACCACTGCGAGTGTGGAGATGTCGCGCCAGTGTGCGAGCGGCATCGATCTGATACGGACGCAAACGCGTATCTGGCATGGTCAACTGACTGAACGTGGCGATATCGCGCAGAGCATCATGGACACTGCTCATTGCATCCACCTCAGCACGGCTTCAACGATGATGCTGCCGATAACGAGGTAGAACAGCGAGTTGATACGCCCCTTGATCTCGTCGAGATCGTGCGCCATGTGCTCGAGACGCTCCCGGGTGACCACCTCGTAGGTCGAACGCGGCGCGAGTTCGATACGATCCTCGGTGCGCGGTTCGGCGATAGCTACCATGGTGCCTCCTCCATTTCCTCGTTATCCGCATCCAGCAGCGCCTGGCGAAGGCGACTGACATCATCGTTCCGGTCATCGCCAATGAGTGCGGCCTGC
Source organism: Thermomicrobiales bacterium (assembly GCA_023957015.1). Classification (GTDB taxonomy): domain Bacteria; phylum Chloroflexota; class Chloroflexia; order Thermomicrobiales; family UBA6265; genus UBA6265. The sequence goes on from JAMLHR010000028.1 coordinate 15,501, forward strand.
ACGCGAGCAGCGTTCACCGCCACTCCAACGATGCGAGGTGCATGTTTGCACAGCGTTTCCAGGTCGGTTACCTCATCCATAAGGCGGCGAAGAATGGCACCCAATGCCTCGCGTTCGGCATCCAGCGGGTTTGTGGTCATGTGTGTTCTCCTTTCACCTTCTATACGCATCGGCGGCGAACATCATTTCCGAACGAATGTTCATATTCTTGTCCGTTCACCCTTGACACATGGTCACATTTGTGCGAACATGTGTTCGTACACCCCGATAGCGGTGATCCGGAACACGCATAAGGGGAACATTCTTTCTGATTTCGACCGAACGAGCCGGCGACCCGGCAGGAGGAACTGAAATGACAGACGTAATGCTGAACAGCTTCCTGGTGCTGCTGACGATCTTCTTTGGCGCCATGGCGCTCTACCCGCTCTTCATCTCTGACACAGATACCGAACTGGAGATGGAGTCCGGCGGAGAGGATCGCGTAATCAGCGTTGTCCCGCTTGATCTTGATCGCGAGACACCAACACCATTGGTCCCACGCAGCGGTGATGAGCACCCGGGGCACCAGCCAGCGGCGTAATGACCATCAAATACGTAATCACAAAGGGCTGAACTGGTTGAGGCTGGTTCAGCCCTATTTTTCGTTGCATTGAAATTAGCTTTTCCTAACCACTTAGATTATGCTACTCACCGATCTTCCAGAATCATTCCGGAGTAGCATCATGACCACATCCTACGAACCCGAGCCGTATCTCCGCCTCTCCGATCCACACCACTTGAAAGCATTGGCCGATCCGCGACGCATGCAGATCATGCGCATCCTCTCTGCCCGGGCAGCCACCAACCAGCAGATCGCCAACATCCTGCAAGAACCGCCAGCGCGTGTGCTCCATCACCTGCGGACATTGATTGATGCCGGTCTTGTTGTCCTGGTGGATGAGCATGTTCGGGGCGGCAATGTGGAGAAGTACTATCGAGCGACGGCACGTGTGTATGGCTTTGATCTCGAATCAGAGGCGGCTGAATCGATAACCTCTTCCGTTCTAACCTCGATTGTGAGCGAGGTTGTGGCCAGCTTGCAGATCTGGCCGGATGCAGTGCCAGAATTCGAGGGACGCCGGGCTCGTCTCTCGCCAACACGACTGCAGGCTTTTTCCGAGGAAATGAATCGACTAATCAACGATTACTGGGGTGGTCCGAACAACCCCATCGATGAAGATGACGATGCGGACCTCTATGCGATCATGTCCGTCATCTATCGCTTCCCCGGAGAACCTGCGTGAGTCGCCATCGGCATGGTACCGCCCTCAACATGCTTCTCGTCTCCACGACCCTTGCCAACACAGCGGAAACGATCTCGATGGTCGCCATCCCCTGGTTTGTGCTGGAGCTCACTGGTAGCTACGCACAAATGGGTATCGTGGGTTTCTTCACCATTACTCCACGTGTCGTGGCGATGTTCTTCGGAGGTCAGATCATTGATCGCGTTGGTTTCCGTACCGGCAGCATCGCTTCGGATATCCTCAGCGGCATCTCAGTATCGGCGATCCCGATCCTGTACATTAATGAACTCCTCACCTTCCCGCTTCTTCTGTTGTTTGTCAGTATCGGTGCTGTCTTCGATGGTCCAGGTGCTACCGCCCGCGAATCGCTGCTACCAGAGTTGGTGCATCGGGCCGGAGCGAACCTGGATCGGATCAATGCCTTCCTCCAGAGTGCTCGCCGGCTTTCCGTCTTCATCGGCCCGGTAATCGCAGGGTTCATGGTGACATTGATCGGTACCAGCAATGTGCTCTGGCTGAACGCGGCAGTGTTCGCCCTCTCGGCCACAATCACCCTGATCTGGATTCCGGATATCCGACCCTCGAGCGATAGACAGGACACTCCATCGTTCTGGCAGGGGGCATTGTTCGGCTTTCGGTACCTGCGGGACAATCCCCTGTTGCTCTGGCTGGCAACGATCATTGGACTCTTCAACTTCCTGGATGCACCATTCTTTGCGGTGCAATTGCCAGCACTGGTGAACGAGTACTACGGATCAGCGAGGCGGGTGGGATTGCTTCTCGGTGCCAATGGATTGGGTGCGGTCGTGAGCTCACTCATTTTCAGCGCGCTCGCGGTGAAACTCCCTCGACGCGTGACGATGCTGCTGGGGTTCCTGATTGCCGGGGGAATGTTCTATGTGCTGGCTGTCGTACCGCCATTCCCATTCGCCTGGACCGCAATGCTGATCATGGGGCTCGCGGCAGGACCAATTAACCCGATCCTGATGACGGTGCGGCAGGAACGCGTACCGGTTGAATATCGGGCCAGGGTGTTTGGGGCCTTTACCAGTATCGCCTTTGTCACCATGCCACTCGGACAGCTATTGGGTGGCTATACCGTGGAATATTTCGGTGTCCGCACCACGATCGCCGCTGTCGCCACGGCATATACGTTGCTGGTCGTCGCTGCCGGTCTCAGCCCAACACTTCGCCGGATGGATCGAGAATATGCATAGAGAAACCAGGAACATATCTGACCTCCAGTTCTGAATTCGCGAATCCCGATTCCGGTTTCCGGAATCCCGCAACGGTTTCATGCGACAATAGCGGCAGCAGAATTCGTCCATTACACAGGGAGTTGTCACTGTGAAAATCACCGTTGTCGGAGCAGGAGCCATGGGCTCGCTGGTGGCCGCACGGCTCACCGCCTCCATGAACTCCCAGACACCACATACCAACCCGGAATTCCGCCTCGATGATGTGTTGCTCTATGGCCGACCGTCCGATCACCTGGACGCACTGCGTAAGCACGGTCTGGAGCTAACCGAGCGCGACGGTCAGGTGACGAACGTCAAACTCCATGTCAGTTCCGAACCCGCGGATGTGCAGGGCAGCGATGTCGTCATCGTTCTCACCAAAGCGTGGGCGACGGCGGAAGCCTGCGCACCACTCGCCGCATACCTGGAGCGACAGTCGATCGTGCTGACGCTGCAGAACGGCTTGGGCAATGTACATGCATTGCGAGAATCGCTGACCCACAACGGTATCCCGCCGCATATCTGGATGGGTGTGACTACGCAGGCTGCAGTCCGTACCGCACCGGGCAAGGTGGTGCACACCACCGATGGCATCACTGCGATCGGTCGGCGCACACCGGAAATCAACGATCGTCTGGCGGGGCTGGCCGCGCTACTTCGGGAGAACGGCTGGCGCACGAACGCGGTCGGCGATATCCATCGTTGGGTGTGGCGCAAACTGGCAGTTAATTGCGCACTGAATCCAACGACGGCGCTGGCCGCAGTGGAGACGCGAGCGGTGGCGCAGGATCCCGATCTGCTGCAGGCGGCGACCTCGATCATTGAGGAAGTGGTTGCCGTGGCCGAGAAGGAGGGCGTGCACCTTCATACCGAGACATTGGTTGAGGTGATGGTCAATTTCGCGCGTTCGACCGCGAATCCGTACACGAGCATGTATGTTGATCTGGAGCAGGGTTTGCGCACGGAGATCGAGGCGATCAATGGTGCAGTGGTGCGACATGCCCGTCGCCACAATGTACCTGTGCCGAACAATGCCATGATGACGCGATTGGTGAAGGCGCACGAGCGTGGTCACCGTCCGGAATCCGGCGAATCCAAGGAAGGTCCGAGCTACACTCGCAGTTTCCATCCTGCTCCGCAGGTGTAACGGGTGAGCGTTCTCGATGTAGCCCCCAGGTTAAGCCCGGGGGTTGATGGACCTATTCCGCCTGCGGCGGTTGCGCTTCGCGCGGGGATTCTTCCCCTTCACTACGCTCCGGGTCTGAATGACGTGATGCCGCCTGCGGTAGTCGCCGGGCATGATAGCCCGGTGCTACAGGCACCATGCGTGGCCCCCGGGTTAATCCCGGAGGTTGATGGACCTATTCCGCCTGCGGCGGTTGCGCTTCGCGCGGGGATTCTTCCCCTTCGCTACGCTTCGGGTCTGAATGACGTGATGCCGCCTGCGGCGGGGCGACCACAAGGGTCACCACTACCGAATCCAGACGTGGCCCCCGGGTTCAGCCCGGGGGTTCAGGGAGGAATTCCACCAGGCAAGTATGTCGATCAAAACCCGGGCCTAAAGCCCGGGTTCCCGAGTGATCGGCCGGTTTTGCACGTAGCCCCCGAGTTTAACCCAGGGGATCACCGAGCACCAACATGACTGACCGCCCATCGACCTTCCAGATCTGGTACCTGGCGGCGAGGCCGAAGACATTGCCGGCCGCGGTCGCGCCGATTGTTGTTGGTACAGCCGTCGCGATTCACGAGAACGGATTCGTCTGGTGGATCGCGCTCCTCGCGCTCCTCACCGCGCTCCTTCTCCAGATCGCTGCCAATTTCGCGAATGACGCCATCGATGCGAAAAAGGGCAGCGATACCGCTGATCGCACCGGTCCCACTCGCATCACCACGGCTGGATATGTCACCTACCGACAGGTGATGAACGCCACCTGGATCACGCTCGCGCTGGCGATGGTCACCGGTATCCCGTTGCTGATTCGCGGCGGATGGCCATTCGTCGCGCTTGGTATCGCCAGTCTCGTCTGTGCCGTCGCCTACACCGGCGGTCCGTTCCCGATCAGCTATCTCGGTCTCGGAGAGGTCTTCGTCTTCCTGTTCTTCGGACTCATCGCCGTGACCGGCACCGCCTATCTCCAAACTGGCGAACTCACCGCACTCAGTTTGGCGGCCTCGATTCCTCCCGGCGCGATGATCGTCGGTATTCTTATTGTCAACAACTATCGCGATCGCAAGCAGGATGCCATCGTGAACAAGCGCACCGTCGCGGTGCGAATCGGTGCACGTAATACGCGGATCGAGTACTTTTCCATGCTGGTGATCACGGCGGTGTCGCCGTTTGTGTTCTGGGTAATCGGATGGCTGAACTGGAGCGCGCTCCTCACCATCCTCGCCTGGCCGATGCTCTGGCAGCTGGCGCAGCAGGTGCGTACATTGCAGGGTCCCGCGCTGAATCGCACACTGGGCTACACCGGCAAAACCGCGCTCGTTTTCAGCATACTGTTGGGGGCGGCGTTGATCATTTCTCGTTAGTTCGGAGTCATCATGTCCTCATCGCAATCGCAATCCGGTGCTATCTCCAGCAAAGACGATGTGCAACAGATGTTCGATGCCATCGTGCCGCGCTATGACCTGATGAACCACATCATGACGTTCGGTATGGACTTCCGCTGGCGCAGGATCATGGCCAGGATCGCCAGCCAAACGCTGACTGGACCAAGCGATTTCGTCGTCGATGTCGCCTGCGGCACCGGCGATGTCGCCTTCGCGATCGAGCGCGTCGGCGTCCCGCTGGTGACCGGACTCGATTACAGCAGTGGCATGATCGCGGAGGCGCAACGCAAGGCGAAGAAACGCGGGAGCGAGGTCAACTTCATCGAAGGCGATGGTATGGACATGCCGTTCAAGGATGGTGTGGCCAGCGCTGCCACGATCAGCTTCGGTATGCGTAATCTGCCGGATTACGCTGCCGGTGTGCGGGAAATGGCGAGGATCGTGCGACCAGGGGGCAAGGTGATCTGTCTCGAAGCCACACCCTACGATCATCCGATTCTGAAGTACCCCTTCAACTTCTACTTTTATCGCGTGCTGCCGGTTATCGGCAAACTCCTCACCGGCAAGTACGAGGCCTACAAGTATCTGCCGGATAGCGTCCGTCACTTTCCCCGACCGAACGAGTTGGCGCAGACGTTCCGCGATGCTGGTCTGGAAGATGTGCAGGTAGTGATGTTGGGATTCGGCAGCGTGGCATTGCATGTGGGAACAAAGCCGCTATAGGCAACGCACAATGAAACCCGGGGCTCAACCCCGGGTCCACAATGCGGTGACACCTCAACCCATTGCCCGCGTTTACCATGGTGGGATCGCGACTGGTTGATCCCGCAGGTGAAACGGCGCACGCATGCTCAAACCGAAATGGCGACAATTCGGACGACAATCCGCCACCGATCCGGAGGCGCTCACAGACGATGATCTCGTGCGGCGAGCGCAGCAGGATTCGGAGCAGTTCGGCGAACTCTATCGCCGGTATGCGCCCGAGATCGAGCGCTTCGTCCGTAGTCGCGTTTCCGATCCCTATCTGGCGGAGGATATCACCAGCAAGGTCTTCACCAAGGCGTTGTTAGCGCTGCCCCAATTCACCGAGGGATCATTCCGCGCCTGGCTGTATCGCATCACCCGCAATACCATCATCGATGAATACCGCCGCACCAAACCGAATGTACCGATCGACGATCTGCCGCTGGAGTCATCCATCCCGCAGCCCGATGACATCGCCATCGCCAACGATGCGGCTGATCGCTTGCGCCGCGCGCTGGAACACCTGAAGCCGAACCAACGCGAGATCGTGCGCTTGCGGCTTCATGGACTCAGCGTCAAGGAGATCGCGGAGCGCCTGCAGATGAGTGAAAACGCCGTCAAGAGCGCTCAACGACGCGCCTTCATTGCCCTCAAATCAGTACCCGGAGTAATGCCATGAACGTCCCTACCCCCCTCAACGACAATGCCCGGGACGATCGTTTCGACCGTGGTCTGGAACAACTTCTCCAGGCGAATCCCACCGGTCTGGATGAGATCGAGCCCGAGTTGCGAGATATCACCGTGCAAATTGTGCGGCTCGCCAACGATGCTGGCTGGATCGGTGCCGATCCCGGCGAGCACGAGCACCGATCAACGCCGCGTTGGCGTGATCTGAAGCTGATCACGAACGCGATCGCAGCCGCAGCCCTCATCGGTGTGGTGCTCACCCTGGCGTGGTTCGGCGTGCAGTACCTGAATGACAACGGTGGTCACTACGGATCTGCACCAACGATGATGCCAGAGGGTATCCCGGAGGCGTCATGCGATCGTATCCCACGCTCCGATACTGAGATCGCGGCGATTGTGCGTTCTTCGGGCACCGAGGTTGCGCCATTCCAGGCATCTCGCGGAGAGAACGATTTCTATAACGGATCAATCAGGCTGGCGCGTGATTGGAATCTGTGTCTCCTGGAACAGAACTGGGCGAGGGCGGTGGCCTATGAAAGCGATTACTTCATTTGGCTGCTGGGACAGCACCTGTATCCGGATGGTACCGCGCACCTCACCAATGCGGAAATCGCGCGCGGTATCATGGACTTCCACCACCAGCTCACACCCATGCCAATGGCCAGCGACATCACTATCGGTGTCTACACCTTGCAGAATATCCGGGCATTGGGCGATGGCAGCGATAACGTCGTGATCGGTTTAGATGCCTGGATCGTGCCGATACGCGATGCGGATTGGGTCACATGGCCAATCGTTTTCGCCGTGGAGTGGGACGGCACACAGTGGATGATTGTCTCCACCTCACAGGACTCCGTGCCGGACTCATTGTTCAAACCGAATGACAACGCCGGCTCAGCCACACCGGAGGCGGCAACCATACCTCCCCAGTAACCTGTCCATCCACACTTGATGGTACCCTTGGGTTACCAACCGCATAGCCGGACGGGAGCTCGGAGAGGCCGGGCTGAGAGGGCGATCTTCCATCGCCGACCGTGTATGACCTGATCGGGATAATGCCCGCGCAGGCATCGGAAAGGGTGTATTTCCCATGTTCCACACATCCATGAACCGCCGCTCACTCGTGCAGGCAGCCGCCCTTGGTGCCATCCTGCCACGATTCGCTTCCGCCCAATCCAGCGAGGTCACACTTGCGCTGGATTGGTATGCGAATGCCAATCACGCCGGTATCTATATGGCCCTGGCGAACGGCTACTTCGAGGAAGCCGGTGTGACACCGGAGATCTTCGTGCCAGCTGACCCCACAACCGTGCTACAAACCGTCGGTGCCGGCCGTGATACCTTCGGTATCACCTATCACAACGATGTCCTGGTGGCGCGGCAGAGCGGCATCCCGGTAAAGAGCATCGCTGCCGTGGTGCAACATCCGCTCAACTCGATCATGGTGCTGGAAAGCAGCGATATCCAGTCGCCTGCCGATCTCGGCGGCAAGACGATCGCGATGGCCGGTGTGCCGAGCGACGAGGCTTATCTGGCCACGATTCTGGAAAACGTCGGTCTCAGCCTGGACGATGTCGAGACGGTCAATGTCGGCTACGATCTCATGCCCGCCATCCTCAGCGAGCGCGCCGATGCCGTCATCGGCGTCTACTGGACGCACGAGACCATCCTGGCCGAGCACGAGGGGTATCCCGTTCGATACTTCCGCGTTGAAGAACATGGTGTGCCGGATTACTACGAACTGGTGATCGTTGCGGGCGAGAAGACGATCGAGGAGCAGCCTGAGATGGTGAGCTCCTTCCTGGGAGCATTGCGTCGTGGATATCAGGCGGCTGCCGATGATCTGGATGCGGCGCTGGCTCATCTGATCGAGGAGAGCCCTGATCTGGTGGCCGATGTCGAGCGCGAGGGGCTCAATCTGCTGGCGCCGGTCTGGACCAGCGACGGTGCTGTTGAGTGGGGCACCCAAACGGCGGAACGCTGGGACGCCTACACCAGCTGGGCGCAAGAGAACGAACTGGTGGATGCCGATATTGTGGCGGCCGATGCATGGATTGACCTCTGGCCCCTGTGACGCAGCAAGGCGGCGCCCGAGGGGCCTCCCGACAGCGCCCGCGGGCGCTGTCGGTCCAAGACGAGGGAGAGGAAAACCCCGGAACCCGGCGTCTCTGTCCTCGTGAGTTCTCATGCTAAGGTGATGTCAAATGCGTTTCCAACGAGGTGCCATCATGTCCGATACGCTCAAGACACTGAAATCACTCCGCCAATCGCGTCAGTTCGATGGACGCCCCATCCCAACCGAGGATCTTCAGACGATTCTGGAGGTGGCCCGCTGGACGGGTAGCGCCCGCAATCGTCAACCGTGGCACCTCATCGTGGTGCAAGATAAGCAACTCCTGGCCGAACTGGGCGCCATCCGCGATCTCAATATCTGGATGAGCAATGCCGGATGCGCCATCGCGATCGCCATGCCTGTGCCTGCACCACTGGGTGCCGATTACGACGAGGGCCGGCTAAGCGAACGCGTCATGCTGGCGGCCTCCGCTCTGGGGATTAGTTCCGGTACAGCCTGGTTCGTAGATGACGAGCAGGTAGAGAAAGCACGCACATTGCTCAACCTGCCTGAGGATCTATCCGTCACATCGCTGGTAGTGCTCGGCTACGCGGAAATCGCCTCGGGCTTCGTTGGTCACGGCGGCCGCAAACCGCTTACCGAGATCGTGAGCTATGAGGTATTCGGGCAGCCAGACGCCTAGCATCTCTCGCCGCGACCCTGACGTGGACCCACTCAGGGTTCGGAATGACGACCTAACCACTCCCCATCAAACCTCCCCCGACCAGATCTCGCTTCTGTCAGGTATCACCGCGCAATGCATCTCGGGCTATTGTGAATAACATCACAATCATCTGTATACATGACATGTTTTTGCAACGTTTTCAGTCGAGAATTGATACCAATGAGATGAAAGGAGTTGGTCATGGAAAACGTAATCGCTTGGATGGCTACCCCGAAGGGGCGATTCTACCGGATCGTTATCGGTCTGAATTTGCTCTGGATCGGCAGCTACATGCTCAGCATGCCGCTCGGTCACTGGGTGCAGGCAATCGGTCTGATCCCGCTGGTATCGGCGATATTTAACGTCTGCATTCTGGCACCGTTCGTCCATAGATCGCTGCATGGTGCCCAGATCGTCTGAGCACGATCGGCCATGTGCCACCCAACTGAATAGCGGGAACCCGGCCCCCACAGGCCGGGTTCACTGCATTATGGGAAGGTGCATATCCGAACGCATGACCTACAGACTCGCCAGCTCCTCCGCGAAGGAGCGCTGGGTAAACCCGAGAGGGCGGAAGTCATTCGGCAGGTTCTTGCCGAGTCCCAACACGCCAAATCGACCCAGCCCGGCAGGATCGATCAAACGCATCGTCGCGTGCTGGGCGAGGTAGTACTCATCGACAGCGACATCCGATTGCAGTTGCAGCTCCATCAGCCAGTCTCCAAGCCCCAATCGCGTCAGGTACTCGCTCTGGGTGGTGAGTCCTAGGTTCCTCATTCCGCGTTGAGTCGCGGTTTCGGTGAGATAGCTGAAATCGACGTGGGCGGTCAGATCCTGTTGACCAACGCGTTGATATGGATCGTCGGTGGCGGTGTGCTGATAGTAACCCCGCAGCGTGCCCTCCAGCCGATGTCCGCTGTATAGCGTGGGAGCATCGTAGCCATAGTCGATGATCACCGCGATACCGGCCGTCAGATTGTCCGCGACCTGCGTGATCCACTCTGCGGCTATGGGCGAGAACTCAAACCTCGCTCCCTCCGGCAGGGAGATTCCCTGTTGGGCGAAATGTGCAGTAATCGCCTCACGCAACTCCCGATCCGGTTCAGCCTCGACATCAATGAAACCAGTACCATCCCAACCCACACGGTATTCCCGTAACGTCCCTTTCCGCATCGTCAGGCGATGCGTCGGTAGAGCGTCAGCCACCTCGTTCGCCAGCACGAGTCCGGCTTCGGGGGTGATTGCATCCGGGTGTTCGGCAGATACCTTGTCCACGAACCCAACTTCCCGCATGGCGGCAATCGCCTCTTCCAGGCGATGCATGTTGACATCGACCAGGCGATAGTCGATGGCATCAAGCACATCCGGTGCTTTCTCATGCAATGCCACCAGGATGTCATAGGCCAATCCTCCGGATGAAGCCCCGTGCTCGCGCACAACAAGCGAATCCGGCTGACCAAGGACATCCCAGGTCTCGGCCACCTGTCTCGCCAGCGTGTTGCCGAAGAAGGGGTGGAGCTCGGGTGAGGTCATGAAGTCGCCGCCGCGACCTGGTTTCCGCTGCGGCTGGCGATAGTAGCCGTGCTCCGGGTGATAGAGCGCCGTGGACATGAATGTCGCGAAGGTGATGGGTCCGTGGCGTTCAATCTGGTCGCGCAGCACAAGCGCCGCTGCCGTGGTGTGCTCCATCAGATGTACTCCGACCGGAATGGGTGGCACGTAAATGGCGATACCCGTGCCGTTGGCTGATAATGTAAAGGCAGCATGCCTCTATGCTGTCAGGATCATAGTACGAGGAAGGAATCGCCGTGGCGAAGAAATCAAACGGCACAAGAGCAATGGTGGTGGGAACCATGCTTGGCCTCGTTGCGGGTGCTGCCTATGCTCTTTGGAAAACGCCGATGAGCGGCAAGGAATTACGGGGCAAACTGAGTGCTGCGGCAACCGATGCGACCGGAGGTGTAGCCGCCGCCGGATCCGGCCTGAGCGACAAGGTGATGCACGCCGTCGAGACCACACTGGCACCGATTGTCGGTGTTGAACTCGGAAAGACGGCCAACGGCACACAGCCTGACGAGACCGGCCCAATCACGGTGGCGGAAAGCAATGGTGCCGCTTACGGCACAACCAGTATTCGCGGGCAGCGATTCGCCTGGGGCACACCAGCACCGGAAGCCATCAAGTCCGAACCGACCACACCACCCGTCGAACCAGTGCAGCCAGCAGAGCCCGTTCCAGCCGCCGCAGAATATGGCACCACCAGTATCCGCTCGCAGCGATTCGCCTGGGGGACACCGGCGCCGGAAGCGGCCGTGACACCACAGACACCAGAAGCGGCACCGGTGGAGCCGGTCGCGAAGGTGGAAGCACCAGAGGTGCCTGCGGCCGCAACCACCACGATTCGCGCCCAGCGCTCTGGCTGGAGTTCATCCGCTGCGGAACCCGTCGCTAATGCCACGGCTTCCGAGCCTCTGGCTGTGAAGGTGGAGGAGACCGTGGAAGTACCGGTGGCAGTGGCAAGCAATGGTATGCATCCGTTCCCGAAGCTTGGCGGACTCGAGTAAGCAAGGAGTAACGACGATGATCAAGCACGCACGCACTGCGGTGAAGTTCTTTGTTTACGGTCTGATTGTGGGATTGCTCTTCTCGCCCGGTAGTGGCGAGGAGAACCGCAAGAAGCTGCTCGATTGGGCTGGTGGCTCCATCAAGAGCATGACCGAGTAACTACGTACATACGTAAATAAGCGCGCGGTGGTAGATACCACCGCGCGTTTGCGTTTTAAGGAGTTGATTCCGTCTGACCGGGTACGTTCGGTGCTATGATGCCAGCGTCGATACCATTTCCGTGAATCGCTCGAGGCAGATATTGTGACCAACACCCAGCCTGGAACTGGACCGCTCGCGGGAATCCGTGTGGTGGATCTCACCCGCGTGATGACAGGCCCCTATTGCACGATGATGCTCGGCGATCTCGGTGCCGATGTGATCAAGATTGAGCGCCCGGACCTCGGCGATGACACTCGACACTGGGGTCCACCGTTTATCGAGGGCGAATCCAGCTATTTCATGAGCATTAATCGCAACAAGCGCTCAGTGGAACTCGATCTCAAGAGCGAACTCGGCCAGGAAGTACTGTGGAAGTTGATCGATCGCGCCGATGTTGTGGTCGAGAACTTCGCACCGGGCGTGATCGACCGATTGGGATTCGGGCACAAGGACGTGCTGGCGCGTAATCCGGGCGTGATCTACGCCAGCATCTCCGGCTTCGGTCAGACCGGTCCGAGCCGAAATCGCACCGCCTACGACCTGATCGTGAATGGCATGAGCGGGATGGCCAGTGTCACCGGATTCCGCGATGGACCGCCGGTGAAGTTCGGTCCACCGATCGCCGATATCGCCGCTGGTATGTTCACCGCTACCGCAATTATCGCCGCGCTCTATGAGCGCGAGCGCGATCCGGAGCATACCGGTCAGTACCTGGATACCAGCATGCTGGGCGGTCAGATCTCGATGCTGACCTACCTGGCGGAGGTGTACTTCAACACCGGCAAGGTGCCACTACGCAACGGCAATCGTCATAGCATCATCACGCCATACGACACCTTCCCAACCGCCGATGGGTACGTCAACATCGCCGTCGGTAACGACGCGATCTGGCAGCGATTCTGCGTGGCGATGGGCATGATCGAGGCCGCCACCGATTCGCGCTACACCACCAATGCCGATCGGTTGGCAAATGTGGAAACACTCTACGAGGCGATCCACGAGGCGATGGGGACGATGACCACCGCCGAGATCGTCGAAAAGCTGGATGCTGCCGCGGTCCCCTGCGGTCCGATCAATACCATCGGCGAGATCCTTGAGGATCCGCAGGTGGCCGATCAAGAGCTGCGCGTGACCGTCCCGCACGCCAGGTTAGGTGAAGTCGAGGTAGCGGGCTTCCCATACAAGTTCCGCAAGACGCCGCTGGAAATGCGCAGTGGTCCGCCGGTGCTCGGTGAACACACGGCTGAAGTGCTGCGAGAGTTGGGATACGAGGTGTAGTCTGCTGCTACCATGGTAATAGTCCATCATGGATGGAGGGAATCATGTGTGGTCGATATCTTGTCCGAGACTATTCTGAGTCCAGCGAGTTCATGCGACAGATCCCGCTCCTCCACAATTACGATTTTCAACCAACCTGGAATGCCGCACCGGGCCAGCAGCTTCCGGTAATTCTTCTGGTCGGCAATACCCTCGAAATGCGTCTGATGCATTGGGGACTGATTCCATTCTGGCTTAAGCCGGGTGATAAGCCCAAAGTTACACCGATCAACGCGCGCTCTGAGACGGTTGCCGAGAAACCGATGTTCCGCAATCTGATCAAGCGCAATCGCTGCATTGTGCCGATGAACGGATTTTACGAGTGGAAGCGTCCCTCAAAACAGCCATACTACATCCACCTACGCGACTCGCCGATTATGCTAATGGCAGGTTTGTTCGATTACCGACGCGATGACCAGAACGAACTCCAGGGAAGCTATACCATCCTCACCACTACACCCAACGATGTCATGGCCCAGATCCACGACCGCATGCCGGTGATCCTCCACCCGGACGATGTGGAGGAATGGATGGATCCCGAAATCGACGAGATAGGACCGCTGGAGCACCTGCTTCAACCGACCGCTGACGATGAGCTGGAGATGTATCCGGTCAGCAAAGCGGTGAATGACGTGCGTAACAACGGTCCAGACCTGCTCGAACCGGTCGCCGTGCAAAACACATTGCTCTGATTCCCCGTTTGTGTGCCGGGATCGCAAGAAGATAAGGGTAAACCTCATGTCACACCTTGACGGTGCCGAACTGGATCAGTGGTGGGATTTCGGTGATCCAGCGGGATCGGAGGCGGTGTTTCGGGAGGAACTGGACCATCTCACGTCACCCGCTCGCGAAGAGCTTCAGACCCAGATCGCCCGTTCACTCGGCTTGCAGCAACGGTTCAAGGAAGGACATGCCTTACTGAACACGGTTGAGTCCACCGATGCCGTGGTTCGGCAACGAACCGAGTTGGAACGAGGTCGACTGTGGAACTCGGCCGGTGACCCTGATATTGCTCGGGATCACTTTCTGACCGCCGTTGCCAACGGAGCGGACGAGTTCCTAACAGTTGATGCGCTGCATATGTTGGCCATCGTCGAACCATCAAATCGCGAATGGTATGAGCAAGCGATGAGGATCGTAGAGGATTCCGGTGACGCACGTGTACGTCGGTGGGAGGGAAGTCTACGCAACAATCACGCCTGGAACCTGGCCGATGCCGGAGACGAAGTTGCCGCCTTGGTGGCTTTTCGTGAAGCCGAGCAGTGGTTCAACGAGCATGGAACGGCATCGCAGATTCACGTGGCGCGATGGAGCGTGGCTCATCTCCTCCGTCGGCTTGGGTTTTTGAGTGAAGCGCGAGTTATCCTCGAGGACCTTAAGGCGAACAGCGAGGAAGATCATTACGTTGATGAGGAGCTGGCGCTCCTCATCGATGCTGAATGATCCGTTGCCCTACGAGTCCCATGTGTCCCAATGAACCAACTCGTCCAGCGACAGCCGACCCGGCTTCGGACCGGTTGGACGCGGATCCTTCGAAGTTTCGTACGGTCCGATAGCGACGATGCTCCGTAGCGTGCGATCCTCGGGCACGTGTAGCAGTGCCTTCGCCTGTGCCTCGCGCTCTGGTTCACCGAACCAGGCGGTGCCGGCGCCCAATCCCAACATCCGGGCAGCGATCAGCAGGCGCTCGGTGACGCGCCCCTCATCGTACGCCTCGTGTGGCGGATTCTGACCCGGACTTACCAGGCCAATTGCAAGGGCGGCATTCGCGACCCAGGTGATATTCTCTCGCAGAGCCGAGAGCTGCTCCAGCGTGGCTTTATCCCGAACAACGATGAACCGCCACGGCTGGGTGTTGCGGGATGAGCCCGTCCAGCGGGCGATTTCCAGCAGGGTATCGAGTTGCTCGTCGCTAACCTCGCCATCGATGTACTGACGTACCTGGCGGGTTTTGCGGATCGCCTCCAGGGCATCCGATACCGAAGCGATGGTGATCTCGGGCATGGTCGTTCCTTTCTATTCCACCTGAGGTGGTATCTCTGCCGTGCAGTAGTTCTGATAATACGGGCAATAGACGCACATGTGGCTTGGTGTTGGTTCCCACGCGGTCTCGGTAACCAGCGATTCCATCTGCCGGACGATGCCTGGCCAGGCGTAGTTGCAGTGCTCCAACGTTAGATCGACATCCTTACGATAGTTCTCGTCCAACCAATACCAGGTGAAGCGGACATTGGTCGCCGAGGCGTCGCCGGTCCATTCCTGCAGCACGTTTCGCAGCACGAATCGATGGATCACCGGGACATCCGGCTCCTCGTACACCTTGCCGGTCTTGTAATCGATGATGTGGATGAGTGGCTCTCCTTCCTCATCCAGTCGCCGTACGATCAGGTCCGGCTTGGCACCGAGCGTGTAACGAGTTCGGGAAGGTAGCAGAGGCAAATCGCGCTTTTCCCAGTGTTCGATCAGCAGCCATTCATCGGCGCGTAGCGATTCGAGATAGCGGCGTCCGAGATCGACCCAACGTAGCACCTTCTGAACCTCTGCCTCCCAGGTCTCTTCGCTGGGATACTGGAACATCGGCATGTGGAGTTGGCAGAGGATGCGAATCTGCTCTGGTCCAAGAAGCGTGGTGCCGGCCTTCAACTGCTGGGCGATGGTGCCCAGCGCGGAGTGAGTGGCGTTCCCGATGGCGAAGAACGGGACAAAGATATCCGGGCGAGGGATCTTGTCGATGTATTGCAACCGAATCCGATACGGACATTGGCTGTAGGTCTTGAGCGAGCTGGGCGACATCGCCGTCTGATGCGGCCAACGCCTGGTAGCATCCGGTGGTGTGTGATCGTCCGTCATCACGGATTCAGCCAATCCGAGGGCAGCCTGATATCACTCCAGCCGAGCCAGCAGATCAGGGTTCCGCCAACCAGCGAGATCGCGATCGCGACCGGCGGTAGCGATGTCTCCGGTGTGCGCGGCCAGAACGTGAGCGCGAGAGCGGCCAGAATCAACGGCCAAAGCGGGAGGGAACCAACCGACTCCAACCCCAGTACCGCTAGCGCGATCGTCCACCCGATACCATTCCAGAGCAGAACTTGCCCGATCAGGCTGATTGCAGGGTGCAATGGACCGATAGCCGAGACGAGGAATATCACCGCGGCGATGCCATAGAGCGTGCGGTGCGGAGAGTACTCGATGGTATCGACACGCAGCATGAGCAGCAACATCACACCGGCGAGAAGCGCCAACAGAGTTGCCACCACACCACGCCTGAGTTGCTGCGCAAACTCAGTCATCGCTCGCCTTCCTGATTTCCATCACAGTGCGTAACAACATGGTGACACGGATGCGATCGCCGACCTGAAGATCGGCATCGAACGCGTCGCCCGGAAGCTGGCACTGATGAATCGTGTCTGAATCGCCATCGACGTGGAAGAAGAGCCGGGCATAGAGTTGTCCGTGAATCGTATAATCCTGCCGACCTTCCAATACGCCCGTTGTGTCCATAGTTGCTCCTGCTGACACCGAAATACATACCTGCCCATCTCACGTATCATAGACCGCATGCAAAGGAGGAGGTATGGCAGCCAGCGGCCACATCTGTGGGAACTGCGGTAAAACGGTGAATGCGAGCGATATCACGTGCCCGCATTGCGATGCCCTGTTGGCAGCATACGTATCGCCAGCGGGATCAGTAACGGCCGCGCCGGAATATAGCACACCCTCCTATGCCGCTCCTCCGGTCATGACGGAGATCGTCCAGACAGAAACTGCACCGGAACCGCTCTTTGATACCCACGTCACCGTTGAAGAACTGGCAGAGGCCGCGAAGTTGGACCATCCAGTGGAACTGCTCCTGGCAGGAGTCGAGATCCCGCATCAACCGGCGCAAACCGATACCATTCCTGAGCCCACCTATCCCCGGCCGATCGCCGAGCCAGCACCGGTCACCGTCGAACCCGTTGACATGGCACCCGAACCGGATCGCATAGGCGAAACCGAGGCGTATCTGCGCAAGCTCCACAAAAAGGCCGGATACATCGCTGCCACCGGCAGCCTCAGTTCACCCATCACAACCCGGCGTCCCACACCCGCGGATCGAGTGGCCAACCGCGCGGCCCGAGAATCAACCCGTAGCCATCGTCAGCCAGTAACACCGTTGCGCGGCCCGTACATCGGGCCAGCTCTCAAATTCGCGGTCGGCGTCGCGTGGATTGTCGCCCTGGGAACAGCCATGACCGGCAACGCCAGTGTGCCGCTGTTCATGCTCACCGTGGTGCTGACAATGTGGCTGAAGATGCAGTCCGGGAAGGGTCGCTGATGATCGACACCGGCACAATCGCGGCGATTGCCACGCCGATCGGTGAAGGCGGTATCGGTGTTGTCCGCATCAGTGGCAAAGATGCGGCCGAAATCGCTCAACGGATATTTCGTAAACCATCAGGATCACAGGTCGATCTGTCTCGTGTGGGATCACACACCCTTCATTACGGGAATATCGTAGATCATGATCGGCCGGTTGACGATGTCCTGCTGGCATGGATGAAGGGACCACACACCTACACGCGCGAAGACACGGTCGAGATCAGTTGCCACGGCGGTCCATTGCCGCTGAGAGAGGTGCTGCGAGTAACGCTCGCGGCGGGCGCGCGCCCTGCGGAACGCGGTGAATTCACGCTGCGCGCGTTTCTCAACGGTCGGCTTGATCTGACGCAGGCCGAGGCCGTGCTCAACGTGATCGGGGCGCAGACGCCGGAGAGCCTGCGACTGGCAGTCGATGATCTGGCGGGCGAGCTCTCCCGGCGACTGGCTCCCGCGAGTACGGCGCTGGTACGGCTGCTCGCCTATCTGGATGCGAGTGCGGATTTCCCGGATGACGAGATCGAAACGTCCGATATCGATGATGGTTTGAGCACCGCCGAAGCGGCACTGGCCGAAGTGATCACCGGAGCCAATGCCGGTATGCGCTATCGTGACGGTGCCACTATCGCGCTGGTCGGTCGCCCGAATGTAGGCAAGAGCAGCTTGCTCAATGCCTTGTTGCGAAGCGACCGCTCGATTGTCACGCCGATCGCGGGAACGACTCGGGATGTGATTAGCGAGAGCATCAATATCGGCGGTATTGCCGCGACACTGCTGGATACCGCCGGAATTGTCGAGACGGATGATCCGGTGGAGCGAATCGGTGTGGAGCGGAGTCGACACGCGCTGGCAACCGCGGCGATGGTGGCGTTCGTCATCGATGGCTCGCAGGAACCGGGTGCAGATGATCTCGAGATCGCACAGGTACTGGCGGATCGTCCAGCTGACCAGCGCACACCGGTGGTGTGCGTGGTGAACAAGCGTGATCTGCCACAGGTATCGCAAACCGCGATTCAATCGCTCTTACCGGACGCGGTCGTGGTCCACGTCAGTGCCAGCACCGGCGAGGGAATCGGGGAGAGCGAGGCTGCGTTTGCGGAGGTGCTGGGCGCAGGCACCGGTGTGCAACCATCGTTGGTGAATGCCCGCCAACGCGCTGCCCTGGATCGAGCCTATGCGCATGTGACGGATGCGATCCAGGCTCACGAGGCGGGTATGCCGCAGGACCTGCTGGCGACATCGGTACGCGCGGCGCTGCATGCCGTTGGCGAAGTCACCGGAGAGAACGTGGACGAGGCGGTGCTGACGGAGATCTTCAGCACATTCTGTATCGGGAAGTGATCTCCGAAGGCGCGCCGTTTGCGGACACCGCTTCAAGGCACCGCATCGCGAAAATGGTTGTACCGTTTGATTTGGTGATCCGAAGAGTAGATAACGATTTTCCGCAAAAGACCAAAGAGGCGGCGTCACTCAGAGGCGCGCAGCGCCGTGGACCCTGCGGCTCCGCTCGAGATCGCAGGGCTACGCGAGGGCTCGCTCCGCTACTCCACTTCGTTCCGGCCGCCTTCGGCAGCGGAGTACGTTCCACAGTTTGAC
>JAMLHR010000029.1 GCA_023957015.1 Thermomicrobiales bacterium
CGCGACCGGCATGCTGGGGGTAGCACGATGGCTCGCTTATCGGTAGTTGCGTGCCTCGTGCACGCTCAGGCAAGCAATGTGAGTGCTGATCTTCCGCCACAAGGTGGCTACTGCCGTAGGCGGCCGAGTGCGAAGCATGAGTAGCGGAGCGAGCCCCGTGGCCACCACTACCGATGACATAGGTCTGATATGCGGTGTCCACCGGGCGAGAGGAGACCTCGGGCCAACCCGGCCCGAGGTTACCCTCATCCGTTATGCGCAAATTGACGGGGTGTACACTGGAACGAAGGAAAAACCCCCTCCCAGGGGATGAAAGGAGTCTTCAATTATGGACACGCGACTTAACCGACGAGCCTTCGCCTTCAGTACCGCACTCGCATTGGCGAGTTTCCAGAGGCTATTCTCCACAGCCACAGCGCAGGAATCCGGTATCTACACGTTTGCGGTATTTGGACTGGATCGGGATGAAGGTGAGGGGTCGCAGCGATCCGATGTGATCATGATCTCTCGTGTTAATCTCAATGAACCCTCCGTGAGAACGCTCTCGATACCGCGTGATCTCTATGTAGAAGTGCCGGGATACGGTTACGCCAAGATCAATCACGGTTTCCGCCATGGCCTGGAAACGGATCCCGAACACAAGTGGCAATCCGGTGCGGAGAGTGCCGTGGCCACGATCACGCATAACTTCGGTGTGCAGATCGATGGTGTTGCCGTGCTCGAGTTCCCGGAGATGCCGCAGGTGATCGATGCGATCGGCGGTGTTGAGGTGGACAATCCGTACGCCGTGCCGAGTGCCGAAGACAAGTATCCGGAGGGACTCATCACGCTTAATGGCGATGAGGCCACGCTGTTTGTCCGTCTCCGGCAGGAGGGCGACGGCGGTCGGGTGATGCGGCAACAGCTTGTCCTGGCAGCGATGCTGGAGAAGCTGCAGCAGCCGGAGATCCTCCCGCGTATACCGGAGCTGATTGAGGCGCTGAGTGACTTCGTCCACACCGATATCGACCCTCAAGTGCAGCTACAGCTCATCGCCGCCATACCGACGCTTCAGCAGGAGGACCTCGTTTTCACCAACATCGAGGAGTTCCTTTGGTCGGATTACACACCGGGCGGTGCCTGGATTTATCGTGGTGACTGGTCTACCCTGCCGCAGTACGTAAACGCCTGGCTCGCCGGAGAGATCGATTAGGGCCCGTGATCGGATCGGTGCTGTGGGAGGTGTTCTTCGCTGGAGTTGATCATCGATCAGGGGGTAGTATGATCGTCCCTTTGTCGGTAGTAGCGACCCTCGTGGTCGCTCCTTGGAGTACTACCTGCGACTCAATGTCCTCCTGGGCGACCATAAAGGTCGCGACTACCGATGAGGAAGATCACTCTAATGCGTGTGGCCGTAGTACTCGCCGTAGTAGCCACCGCCATAATAGTTCCCTCCGGATTTATCCACCCGGTTGACAACGACGCCCACCAATCTCGTGCCTGATTGATGCACCAATCCGGAAGAGTTCCGCAGGGCATCAATACGCGTGCGTCCATGTTGGGTGACCAGCAGGATGCCATCGGTGAGCGAACCCACAATGAGCGCATCGCTGGCCTGAAGGACTGGTGGTGTATCGATGATTACGACATCGAACTCCGCTTCCAGTTGCGCGATAAGCTCTGCAAACCGCGAGGCTACCAGCATCTCGGCCGGATTCGGAGGGATGGGGCCACTGCTTATCACCGTGAGCCCCGGTAGTGCAACCCGGCTGGCATCCTCCTGCCAGCGCTCTCCCTGATCGGAGAGGTAGGTTGTTACTCCCTGCGCATTCTCGATACCGAAGATACGATGCTGCGTAGGCTTGCGGAGATCGGCGTCTATCAGCGCAACTGATTTGCCGCTACTGGCGATGGAGACAGCGAGGTTGGCAGCGATCGTCGATTTCCCTTCACCCTCGATTGAACTGGTCACTGTGAGGGATCGGATCGGATGCTCGACGCCGGCGAAGGTGAGATTCGTCCGCAGGAGTCGTACCGCTTCGGCTGCCCCCGATTTTGTGTCGGCAAGCGTGAATATCTGGCGTGGCCCTTGCTGGATACCCGCGTTGGATGGAATCGATGCGAGTAGGGGGGACTTGGCCAGGTCATGAATGTTGGTATGACCTTTCACCGTGTTATCCAGGAATTCCAGAAGCGCGATCACACCAACGGCCAGCAATATGCCGACAAAGATGCCTAACTGGGTGGTGCGTTGGATGTTGGGTGAGAAGGGAGTAGTTGGCACGTAGGCGGTATCGAGCGGCTTGACGAACGTGCTCATGGAGGACGCCTGCATTTCCGAACGGGCGGCGTCGGACTGAAGGTTCGATATCTGCTCGACCAGTGCCTGACGTTGGAGCCAGAGACTCGTTCGCTCTTCGTCCGTGGCGCTCATGATCCGGGCATCTACATCCGCTATCTGTGTCTGGAGGTAGGCTATTTGGGAATCGACAGCCGCCCGCGAGAGATCGATTCTCTCGGCGTTTTGCTCGGCGATATACTCCGGGAACGCCTTGATATAGGCATTGGCGGTGTCCGCAGCTTGTTGCGGATCGGCACTGATCGAGGTGATATAGATAAGGAGCGATCCTTCGGATGACGTAGCCATAACGCCGCCGGGGTACTCTCCCTCGGGGAACATTGCTTCCACACGCATGCGTACCGGCTCGGAGTTGATGAGTTGGACATAGGTGTTCATCAGACTCATTGTGTCGTAGAGCGATGTTCCGTATAGCGATGAGTCTGGTGATACCGGTACCGGAGATCGCACCGGATCACCACCATCGTCCCCGTTGTTTGATAAAGAGTGGGATCTCCCGGGACACGTTGTAGTAGGCCATCGCCCCCGTCACGAGGGGAAGGATCACCAGAATCCACCAACGGCGGCGAACGATGCGTATCAGCTGATGGAGATCGAGTTCCAACGTTTGCTCTCCGACAACGTAACGAGTCCAGAGCAGTGGGACCCATGGAAGTATATCCTTTGATTGATCTCCGGTTGTTCTTAGAGGCCACAAATCCGCGATTGAGCGCACAACAACGCCCGACGGGGAGGATTTACTCCCGGTGATTCCTAGAGCGTGTGCGGGTTGTGTTGTCATCAGAAGGATCGGTAGCAGGGGAGCTTGTCTCCCCTTTGAGCCGCATCTCGAGGGCAGATAAACTGCCCTTCTACCTGTCAAGACATACCGTATCGGTATTAATGTTGTTCTCCAGTGAGGAGCCACTGCGCGGCTGGGGCAACCTCGTCTGGATCCTGTACGACGAACCATAAATCCTGGTTGAACACGGGGTCGAAGAGCAACTGGTTGCTGCCATTCAGACTGCGGGTTTCCAGCGTTTCCACCGTACATCCACTGCGGTACTCCGTTGCCAGTTTGACGATGTCCGGCACAGTGAAATCAGTGCGATAGTGACCCTGCGCCGCGAGAATCAATGCGGGAACGGTCGAGATCACATCGGCATCCTGCAGCTTCGTGAGGATGGCGAAGATAACCATCTGCTGACGCTGCATCCGGCCGAAGTCACCGTCTGGACCGCCGCGATAGCGCGAGAACGCGAGCGCCTCGCTGCCACTCAATTCGATCTCGCCCTCGGCAAACTCGCTGCCACCGGATGTGAATGCATAGAGGTCATTGTTCACGGTAACACCGCCGATGGCATCCACGACGCTGGTGAGACCTTCGAAATCAATCAATCCATAATGATCGATCTCGATACCGAGGAAATCCTCCACCGTTTGTACCTGGTACGAGATTCCACCGAGTGCCAGGGCATGATTGATCTTCGTCTCTCCATGATCTCGGAGCGTGACGCGGGAATCACGCGGGATACTGAGGATACGGCAGGAGTTGGCATCGATATGCAGCACCATGAGCGAGTCAGGTCGTACACCCAGGTCGATCTCCTCACCGGGTCGCGCATCCACACCCATCAACAGCACTGTCATACCCTGATCCGGTGGTTCTTGCGCACCTGCAGCGTAGGTCTTCACGCCAAAGGCGACAACAACGATCAGCAGTATTGAGACGATGGCACCGAAGCGACGTGTCCGTTTCTTCTCGGGTTTGCTTGAACGACGCCGACGAGGTGGTGCAGAGGTGGGGAGGGGGATGAAGTCATCATCGCGAACCGGCGGTTCAGGTATCTGGAGCTTGCTTCCGCATTGGCCGCAGTATTGATCCTCGGGTTCGGCTTGCTCATTGCAGATCGGGCAGTGAGTGGTTGCTGTCATCATCGCCTCCTCGCTATGCGTCATGTCCGTAGTAGGTACCGAAGTAACCGCTACCGTAATAGTCGCCGCCGGACTTATCGACGCCGTTGACAACCACACCGATCAATCTGGTTCCCGACTGATGAATCAATCCAGAAGCGTTCCTCAGCGCCTCGACACGGGTTTTGCCGTGCCGCGTTACCAGCAGAATGCCATCTGTCGCTGATCCTACAATCAGACCATCACTGGCCTGCAGTACTGGTGGGGTATCGATGATCACCAGATCGAATTCTCGTTCCAGGCTTTTGACCAGTTGGCGGAATCGCGGGGAGACCACCATCTCAGAGGGATTCGGTGGAATCGGACCACTGGTGATAATTGTCAGACCCGGTAGCGCCACACGTCGAGAAACGGATTCCCACATCGTGGTGGGGTTTGAAAGGTAGGTTGTTACACCCTGGCTGTTATCGACGCCGAAGACGCGATGCTGTGTTGGCTTGCGCAGATCGGCGTCGATCAAAGCGACGGCGAGTCCGCTGCTGGCTGCAGCAACAGCCAGGTTCGCTGAAAGTGTCGATTTGCCTTCGCTGGCCAAAGAGCTGGTGACAGCGAGCGAGCGAATCGGATGATCCACACCAGCGAAGGTGAGGTTGGTGCGCAGCAATCTCACCGCCTCCGCGGAAGCGGACTTGGTATCTGCGAGCGCATAAATCTGTCGCGGTCCCTGCTCGATACCGGGATTCATTGGAATAGAAGACAAGAGAGGAGCCTGCGTCAGATGCTGGATATTCGTGTGGTTCTTGACGGTGTTATCCAGATACTCCAGCAGCGCGATCACACCAACCGCCAACAAAATACCGACGAACGCACCTAACATGGTTGTGCGCTGGACACTGGGAGCGAACGGATAGTCGGGAACCGGTGCGGGATCAAGAACTTCCACGAAGGAACTGGCGGATGCCGCCTGCATCTCCGATTTGGCGGCGTCGTTCTGCAGCTGAGAGATCTGGTTTACAAGTGTCTGCCGCTGCTGCTGGAGTCCTGCTCGATCCGCTTCGGAGGCATTGGCTAGTTGGTTATCGATATCGGTGACTTGCGATTGTAGGTACTCGATCTGGGCATCGATTGCAGCTCTGGAGTTGTCGATTCTCTGGGCGTTACGGTCTGCGATGTATTCCTGGAAGGCGGTAACGTAGGCATTCGCGGTATCCGCCGCCAACTGTGGATCGGAACTCACAGATGAGACATAGATGAGGAGCGCTCCTTGCGTTGATGTTGCGGTGACACTCGCTGGTTCCTGGCCCTCCGGGAACATCGCCTCAACGCGATCTCGTACTGGTTTGGTATCAATGAGGCGGACATAGGTGTTAACCAGGTTCACGCTTTCATTGAACGACGTTGTTCCGCCGGTCCCGGTAATGGCCCCAGAGTTCACAACCATCGTTGCTGTGGCTCGGTACATCGGGGTTTGACGAGAGACGTTGTAGTATGCCATCCCACCGGTGATTAGCGGAATGAGGATCAGGATCCACCAGCGGTGGCGGACGATGCGTAATAGCTGGTGAAGATCAAGTTCCAATATTCACTCCCAGGTATTGACATGGTGACGAGAGAGGATTCCCCCGACGGAAGTATATCCTCACCATTCGCCTGCTACAATTAACGCCGTTCGGTGCGGTTCACGCATGGAATGTACTCTCCATATATAGTAACCGGGAACAACCTGATGCTAATATCCGACATTGATCTCATCCTTGAACAAGGAACGGGTTCCGAAGCGGGGGATATCACTTTAGGAGTCTCTTGCCTGGGTTCCGCAGTGGCGGTAGGAGTACCCAATCGCGAGTGTTTGGAGCTTTTGGTTCCGCTCCTGCCGCCGGGATGGAAACAGATCGGCATTGAGCGCACGAGTGGTGAGCCAGTGCGTTGGCAATCGCCGATGAGACCTGAGACGACCAACGAGAGCATCGCCCATTACCTCGCCAGTCAGTTGGAGTATGCGATCGCGGAGCGATCAGAGACCTTCGTCTTCTTGCACGCGGGAGTTGTCGTCGTGGGGGAGGAGGCGATTATCCTCCCTGGGGAGTCGCACGCTGGCAAATCAACACTCGTGGCCGCCCTGGTGAAGCAAGGGGCCGCGTATTTCTCCGACGAGTA
This sequence comes from Thermomicrobiales bacterium, assembly GCA_023957015.1. Classification (GTDB taxonomy): domain Bacteria; phylum Chloroflexota; class Chloroflexia; order Thermomicrobiales; family UBA6265; genus UBA6265. Next base: position 6,389 of record JAMLHR010000029.1, read on the forward strand.
TGCGGTGATCAGCTCGGAAGGTCGCGTATTCCCATTTCCGCGCCAGATCGCGATGCGCAATGATCTTTACTATCCCGTTGGCCGTACCGATCTCTCGCATGCGCTTCCCGAGGAAAGCATTGTTGCCTCAGGATGTCGTGCGGCGATGATCGTGTTCGCGAAGTACGTTCCGGACAGCGTTTGTCAGCTCGAGCCGCTGGATCGCACCTCGGCGCTGATTGAGCTTTGTCAGAACACGGTTGGGTTCCGGGCCAGACCCGATATGTCTTTTTCGTATCTCGATCGCCTCCTTGATTGCCCTCGGATCTTTAAGGGGCAACGGGGTGATGCGGATGCAGCAGCCTCGCGTATTCTGGCGCTTCTTTAAAACTGGTTCAACGACAGTTCCCTCAATCTTCTGTTCCCAGAGAGAGTGTCCGGAAGTCAACACGTGCACGCATGTATCGAAGTAGGAAAATTCCTCACGGTACTCCCTCCGTTGGTGACCTATCCTGACGGCGCAACACTTTAGAGTTAGCTCTCGAAAGGAGAGGAACAAGATGTTCGGGATACTGTCGCGTAAGCAGTCGGTTAGACCAGTCGCCCGTACGGACGGTCTGAGCATCACCCTATCTGGTGATGAGACGCTTGTGTATGATCGGGAGCGGTTTGTCATTCGGCGACTTGATGCTGATACGGCTAGAGTCTGGAAATTGGCTGATGGTACACGTACCCTCGCGATGCTCGCAGATGATGCGCATCTCTCTGCGAAGGCAGTAGAGGCGTCCCTTGCCAAACTGGCCGCATGGGACTTGGCTTTGGTTGACTCGTTGGGGAAATCGTTTGTCACCCGCCGACGGCTGATCGGTAGTGCGGCGGGTGCAGTTGCTGCAGGTAGCTTTATCGCTCGTGCGGCGGCATCGTGTGCTAACGCTGGATCACCCTGCCAGTTCCAGATTACTGGTGGTGGCAGCATAGCGACTGGCGAGATAGATTGCTCCTATGGTGGTCTATGTTGTGGTACGGTCGGCGGCTCCAAGTGGGTTGCCGGATACTACGATTGTGGAACTCCGTTGTAGTCACGCAGATACGGCTAAATCTACTCCAGAGTGGTGGTGCGGGGCTTGTCTGGCCCCGCATCCGCCATCGCATTGGCGAGCATAGCCCGGTTGACGAGATGATTGAGCACACCTACCGTACTCAACCACATATTCGCAATTAGGTACGTTCACCCCCAAAATGACCTCACGCATGGATGCCCTGGAATTAAAGAAGGTGAATGGGGTAGTTGTTGGTGGAAACACCAAAGATCACCTGCTATGATCGTGCCTGCAGAGGTCATTGTCGACCTCTGATTCTGGGGGAAACAAAGATGTTTAGGCGTTTCGGCGCCCGATCGGTGCGCCCGTTGGCGCGGACCGACGGGTTGAGCGTGACCGTATCCGGTGACGAAACTCTGGTCTATGACCGCACGCAATTTGTGATTCACCGTCTCAACGCTGATACCGCGATGATCTGGCGACTGGCTGATGGTACGCGGGATCTGGCTATGCTCGCCGCCGAGGCGAGACTTCCCACGAAGGTCGTTAAGGAGTCTCTATCGGTACTTGCTGGCAGTGATTTGGTTAAGGCCGAATCGCTCGGCAGGTCCGCGGTTACCCGCCGCCGCCTCATCGGTGGTGCTGCCGGTGCGGCTACTGCCATGTCATTCATTGCTCAGGCTGCAGCCTCGCCAAATGACGGTGATCACTGTCAAGGAAACGAGACGTTCCTTGGTACGATTTGCTGCAGACACAGCCAGTACGAATGGACGCTATGGACATGTCAGGGCTTTGGCACCCACCCAACTGGTATACACGGTTACGTGCGTTGCTACACCGGTGGCAGGCCATGCATTTGAGTTTGCCTATCACGAGCACGTTCCCTAGTTTCAGATAGGTAAACTCACTAAGTTGAGGTCGAAGGATGTCTGCATCCGGGTGACGGCACACGCGGTCCGTGGCGATTTCACCTTGCCCATGAAGAGCACGCCGTCTCCTTGATGTCTCACGTCAATCGAAACTTCACTGAAGCGATTCGTAACGACTCGGCCCAACTCGAGGTCAGATACACTGCTGAATCGAACCTCGAGTGAGCTCGCATGGTATCGTTCCCGAGATGAACACGAATAGTCACGGGCGACACATTCCGCATGTACATTGATATCCACTCTCACATACTTCCCGGTATCGACGATGGCGCGCGATCGCTCCAAGAGAGCGATTCGATGCTGGACACGTACGCTTCCCTGGGTTTCAGCACGGTCGTAGCCACGCCACATGTGACCATTGAGGATATCGGTTACCAGGGCTCCATCTCCGACGATCTCATGCGTCAGGTTCGACCCGCGACGACCGCCTTCAGCATATCGATCCAGCGGGCAGGGGAGATTCGTCTCGATCCTGGTATCGCGGCAGAGCCGCATCTCCTACGTGGTTACACACTCGATGGGTCGCGGTATCTTCTCGTCGATTTCTCCTCTGGATCTTGGCCCTTCTACGCCGAAGATACGTTGTTTCAGATTCAGATGCAGGGGTTCACGCCCATTCTGGCCCATCCGGAGCGCTACGGTTGGTCGACGGATCAGCGTTACCTGGCCACCGATCTCGTATCCCGGGGTGTGTTACTTCAGGTGACGCTAGGAAGCATGACGGGTACGTTTGGCAAGTCTGCCGCTATGAATGCGAGGGCGCTGCTTCAAGCGGGGCTCGTCCATGTACTTGCGAGTGATGCACATGGACCTGGCACGCGACTCACCGCTGCGGGGAGAGGGATCGAATGGACAATCAAACACTACGGCGAGGATGCGATCGAGCAGTTCCTGATCGACGCGCCGAAACGCATTCTGGCTTCGGAACAGGTGGGGCCGTTCGTGCCAGCGCATCGAACGGGTTGGCAATCGACGTTACGTAACCTGTGGCCGTTTTAGAGCCATACATAACTGCAAACATGTTGTAGTGCGCAACATCACGGTGGCCGATCCATTGAATGACAAGGATTCGAGTCATTCATATGCGAACGTACGCATAAAGACAAAACCGGACAACATTGCCCGGTTTCATACGTGTGTGAGATTCCTGGTGCCGAAGGGGAGATTTGAACTCCCACGGGGTTACCCCCACTACGCCCTGAACGTAGCGCGTCTGCCGTTTCGCCACTTCGGCCTGAAGTGTTGTGAAGAACTGGAGCCGAACGTCGGACTCGAACCGACGACCTGCTGTTTACGAAACAGCTGCTCTACCAACTGAGCTAGTTCGGCAGCACCTTCTTCACAAGGCCGCGTCAGTATACCAAAATCAGATTGGTGCTGCCAAGCTCCTCACTGACGCAACGGTGGTATTGTACTCTCTCGATGTGGGGAATGCACATGCTCCGCACCGCTTCTTTCAAACAACCCATTCCCGAGTACAGATAATGCGTCAGAAACCACAATCCAATCCGTCAAATCGAAGCTCGATCATTTACATCGTTGTCACCGCGGTAGTGGTGTTTGGGATAGTCGCTGCTCTTGTCGCCACCGTTGATCTTGGAAACCTGTTCTCATCGGAAAAGGAACCGACTCCTGACTACAACACGAACTCGATCGCTGCTCAACAAACGGTGGTTGCCGAGAATCCGGATAGTGCGGAACAACGCGCGCTTCTCGCCTCCATGCTTGCGAGCAGTGGTCGTATGCCGGAAGCGATACCGATATACGAGCAGGCGATCGATCTCGCCCCTGACAACACCGAGATACGACTCGATTTCGCCCGTAGTCTGCAGGTGAACGGTTATCCGCAAGATGCAGAAGCGCAGTTCCTGAAGGTACTGGAGATTGAACCGCGCAATCACTCTGCGCACTATTACCTCGCGCGTCTCTACCTGGATGTAGAGCCTGTTCGAACCGACCAGGCGGTTGCCCATCTGCATCAGGTCATCGAGATCGCTCCGGACTCGTTCCTGGCAGATCAGGCTCAGTCGCTCCTCGATAGTATGACCTATTCTGCGGACGGTGCCTCTCCAATCGCGACACCATAGAGAACGAATGTTCGCATGTTGGGGTATACTGACGGCATGAATGATGCAGCACGGCCCAAGGGTCGTATGTCCACCATGTCCGCCAACTCGCAGGACAATGAACGCATGGTTTCGCCGCGCGTCCGCGAGGATGACGATACCTCGCTCGACCGTAGCTTGCGGCCGCGATCGCTCGCCGAGTACGTCGGACAGGATCGTGTCAAGACCAATCTCTCCATCTTTATCCAGGCGGCGAAGGTGCGGAAGGAACCGCTGGATCACGTTCTCCTGTACGGCCCACCTGGACTGGGAAAGACAACGTTGGCGCAAATCATTGCCGCCGAGATGGGTGTGAATCTCCGGATTACCAGTGGTCCCGCGATCGAGCGGCAGGGTGATTTGGTCTCTATTCTGACCAATTTGCAGCCAGGCGATGTGCTCTTCATCGACGAGATCCATCGTCTGAATCGCCTGGTGGAAGAAGTCCTATACCCTGCGATGGAGGATTTCGCGGTCGATATCATCGTTGGTAAAGGTCCGGCGGCGCGGACGATGCGGATTCCTCTGCCGCGATTCACGCTTGTTGGTGCCACGACGCGGTTGGCGCTGCTAACAGGCCCGCTCCGCGATCGTTTCGGGGCAGTGATGCGTCTCGAGTTCTATAACGACGACTCGATGGAACAGATCATTCAGCGTTCTTCCGGCATTCTTGGTGTCACGCTTGATCCCGCCGGCGCGCGCACGCTTTCGAGCCGCGCGCGTGGCACGCCGCGTATCGCCAATCGGTTGCTGCGGCGTGTGCGTGATGTCGCGCAAGTGCAGGGGAGCGGTGTTGTGACCGAGGAGATTGCGAACCAGGCGTTGGCGCTGCTCGAGATCGATACACTTGGGTTGGATGATACCGATCGCCGCATTCTGGAAACGGTCATCGACAAGTTCGACGGTGGACCAGTCGGTATCGATACGCTCGCTGCGGCTACCGCCGAGGAGTCGGAGACGATTATGGATGTCTATGAGCCGTTTCTGATCCAGCTGGGTTTCCTGCAGCGGACGCCTCGTGGCCGTGTCGCCACCCGCCGTGCCTATGAGCACCTTGATCGACCATACTCCGTCAGTACCAATGGTGTAACACAGCATTCGCTATTCCAGGAGCCCGAGTGACCGCAGATACGCACGGCAAGCTCGCCATCGCCGATTTCGACTATGATCTTCCGCCGGAACGAATCGCTCAGGAACCGCTCGCTGATCGAGCTGGGAGCAGACTCATGGTGCTTGATCGGGAGTCCGGTGCGATCGAACACCATGTGTTCAGGGACCTGCCCGATCTCCTTCGGCCTGGAGACCTGCTTGTCGTCAATGACAGTAAGGTGATCCCTGCGCGCCTGCTCGGCCATCGCGAGACCGGTGGAGCAGTGGAACTCTTGCTGCTACGGCCCGATGTGGGTGGGGCATGGCTGGCACTCGCGAAACCTGTTAAACGCATCAAGGTCGGGGAGACGCTGCATTTCGCTGGTCATGATGGTTCCATCGAAGCCACCGCCACGTTGGTTGAGAAACGGGCCGAAGGGCAGGTGCTGGTGAAGCTGGATGACGTGCTTCAGAGACATCTGGACCAGTTCGGTCATTTGCCGTTGCCGCCTTACATCACGCACCAGCTGGATGATGAATCACGCTACCAGACAATCTATGCTCATGAGTCTGGTTCGGCGGCGGCGCCGACGGCCGGTCTGCATTTCACCGACGATGTGTTGGGGGCACTAGGGCGACGTGGTATTGGATTCGCCACCGTGACCTTACACGTCGGTCTGGATACCTTCCGACCAGTCTCCGTAGAGTTCGCTGAGGACCACGAGATTCATAGCGAATGGTGCTCGGTCTCTGAAGAGACCTGGAACAATATCCAGGAGACCAGGGCTCGCGGTGGACGAGTTGTTGCCGTTGGTACAACCAGCGCTCGTACTCTCGAATCGCTTGGTCAGCGGGTGCAATCTGGCCAACCAGGTTCGTTTGATGCGTTCACGCGTATCTACATCACACCTGGGTACGAGTGGACGATGGTCGATCTGCTGATCACGAACTTCCACTTGCCAAAATCAACGCTTCTGCTGATGATCAGTTCGTTGGCTGGACGAGAGCATGTGCTGGCTGCCTACGAAGAGGCGATCCGCGAGGAGTACCGGTTCTTTTCATTTGGCGATGCCATGCTGATCAAGTGAGGAACTATGAGCGACTATCCCGATTTGAATGGAAAAACACGAGACGATGCCTGGGTCTTGCTGGCGGAATGGGTGCAGACGGATAGTCTGAGAAAGCACTGCCTTTCGGTTGAAACCGCCATGCGTGCCTATGCCGAGCGACTTGGGGAGGATGTGGAAGCCTGGGGTATGCTCGGGCTCTTGCATGACTTCGATTACGAGCGCTATCCCAATCTGGACGATCACACCAAGATTGGTTCTGCCTATCTGCGAGACAACGGTTGGCCGGATTGGCTCGCAGATGCTCTTCTGGCACATGGATACGATGATGCCTATCCGAGGACAACGCTCTATGATCGGGCGCTGTTCTCGGTGGATGAGCTCACGGGTTTCGTTGCGGCGGTCGCGCTGGTGCGACCATCCAAGGCGGTTGCCGATGTGAAGGTGAGTTCGGTCACCAAGAAGCTGAAGGACAAGGCCTTTGCCGCAGCAATTCACCGCGATGAGCTTCGTCCGGGTGCTGAGGAGTTCGACGTCGACTTCAATGAACACATAGCGGTTATCATTGAGGCTATGTCTGCCAATGCCGAGGTGCTCGGATTGGCCGGTATTTCATCGGGTCAGGAAACTGACGCATAGATCAGCGATGGCAATGATACCATCGGCTCAGAAAGGTACAGCATGGCCTCCAAGCAGTGGTCCAAGCCGTTCGCGATGTCCCTGGAAGACGGCAAGACATATAAGGCGAATCTGGAGACGTCTCACGGCACGATGGTTGTTGAGTTCTATGTCGAGGACGCACCGAACACCGTCAACAACTTCGTGAATCTGGTGAAGGAAGGCTACTACGATAACACGCCGTTCCATCGCGTCATCAAAGGGTTCATGCTTCAGGGCGGCGATCCAACCGGAACGGGTATGGGTGGCCCAGGTTACAAATTCGCCGATGAACCGGTGAAGAAGCAGTACACCAAGGGCACGATCGCGATGGCGAATGCCGGTCCGAACACGAACGGCAGTCAGTTCTTCATCATGCATGCCGACTATCCGTTGCCACCGAATTACACCATCTTCGGTAAGGTGGTTGAGGGTACGGATGTGATCGATGCCATCGCGAATGTTCCGGTTGGCCGATCCCGTAGTGGTGAGAACTCCGCTCCACAGGAGCCGGTGGTTCTGATGAAAGCGACCATCTCAGAGTCCTAAATCTTCAGACTCACAATCCAGGAGTACCGAAATGAGGCACCCACATGGGTGCCTCGTTCGCTATGCCGCTTCCAGTTCGGACTGGTATGCCTGTTCATACTCGTGCAGGAGATTGAGCCAATGTTCGATGTGTCGACTCACGTCCTGTCCTTCTGCTTCTAGTTGTTGGATGAGGGCGTCACCGTGGTGAAGTCGGTTCTCCAACTGCTGCAAGTAGGTTTCGTGGGTGTTGTGTTTGTAGCCGTTCAGCAGATGCACGAAGATTCCTCCTTCTATGATGCCTTGGATCGACCCTGCAACCGTGCCTCGAGCAGATCGATCATGCCGCTGGCCTGACGCTTGTTCATCTGGTCGAATCCGGTACCGGTATGCTGCTGAACCAATGCGTTCAGCGAAACGGGATCCAGTCCAACCTCATCGGCGAGATGTTTGATGCGAGCTCGCTGTGGTGGAGTGGCCTCATTGGCTGGAGTCAGGTGTTGAACTGCGGCGAGTGGAATACCGTCATCATCGTTTTCAGCACTTCCTGGTGTGCCGTATCCCAGTGCCGTCAGAGCACGACCGATTGCTTTCGTCTCGGCTTTCTCGATGTAGTTCTCGAAGTTAGTCTCCGTCTCACTTCCCCAGCCGCTGGCGATGCCGCCACCGGGAATCTCGACGCGAGCGCGCATGATGGCGCGACCGTGATCGTGTGAGATCAACTCGGTATCAAGGCGAGCATCCGGGTGCTCGTGCCGCATCCAGGCGATGCGCCACTTTACTTCCAGATAATCCTGTCCTTTGACTTTGCTCAGATAGACACTTGGGTCAAATGCTTGCTGTGCCATTCTTGCGCCTCCGTCGTTGTGTCATAGAACAAATGTTCTTTTTGTGGTTTATTGAGAGAATAGAACACATGTTCTCAATTGTCAATGGTCGAGGAAAAGGCAGAGCACGAAATGCGCGCGATTTCGATTCATGCGACAATACGCGAAGAATGGACGGTTGATACGTTGGGAGTGAACTCCGGGCGGGGAGACCGTAACGGTGTAGTGAAGAGAGGTGACCCGTGAAGGTTTCTTGCCTTCAGGAACAGCTTCAGCGTGGTCTCGGTCGCGTCAGTCGAGCTGTCGCGACGCGTTCGACGTTGCCAGTTTTGAGCAATGTCTTGCTGTCCACGGATGAAGGTCGGTTGCGCATTGCCGCCACGGATATGGCCGTTGGCGTAACCACCTGGATTGATGCATCGATTGAGGAAGAGGGCGCGCTGACTGTTGATGCCCGGCTGTTGAGTGAGTTCGTGAACACATTACCGGCGGGTGATGTCTCGCTGACCACCGATTCGGTGCGAATGTCGATCACGGTGCAGTCCGGCCGCGACAAGGCCACGATCAATGGTCTGGACGCACTTGACTTTCCGGTTCTGCCTTCGGTGGCGTCCGAAGGGTTCTCCGTTGATATCAATGCCCAGCGATTGCGTGAGGCGATCGCGATGGTCGAGTTCTCCGCGGCCACGGATGAGAGCCGACCGGTACTGGCTGGTGTATTGACGCGTTTCGATGGCAACACGATGACCTTGGCATCCGCCGATGGTTTTCGTATGGCGGTCATTGATCAACAGCTTGATACGCCGGTCGATGGTCGGCACGATTTCATTGTGCCGGCTCGAGCCTATCGCGAATTTGCCCGCATTATCGGCGACTATGACGAAGCCGTGCGTCTATCGCTGACACCAAGCAAAACGCAGTTGGTTGCGCGCGTCGGTGATACCGAGTGGGTAAGCAGCCTCATCAGTGGCACCTTCCCGGATGTGAAGCAGATTGTGCCGAAGGAGACGAGCACGCGCGTTGATCTCGGTCGCGAGACACTGTTGCAGGCGGTGCGACGGAGTAGCTTCTTCGCGCGCGAGAACAACGATGTCGTCTATCTCGCCATCCAGCCGGGAGCCGATGAGCTGACTCCGGGCAGCGTCGAGGTCTCTGCTACCGCTGCCGAGCGCGGGAACAGCCAGAGTTTCGTTGATGCCAGCGTTTCGGGTACTGAGATGCGAGTCGCGTTTAACAGCCACTATCTGGTTGATGTGCTTGGTGTGCTCAAGACGGGACAAGTCATGATCGGTCTGAATGGACCGAACGCCGCCGGTATCATCCGTGGTAGTGATGATCAGCGCTGCACCCACGTGATCATGCCGATGGTTATCGGCGGTTAGGCTCACGTCGGCACATGCATGTATCGAAGATCACGCTGGACCAGTACCGACGCTACGATCACCTGAGCATGGAGATCCCCCAAGCTGGCCTGCGGATTGTTGGACGCAATGCTTCAGGAAAGACAAGCTTTCTGGAAGCATTGTTGTTGCTGGCAACTACCAAAACTCCGCGGGTGACAACCGAGCGAGAGTTGATTCGCTGGGGAAGCGGATCTGACTACGGTCTGCAACCCTACGCTCGGCTCTCTGCGCGCGTGCATGGGAAATCCGGCGATCATGTCCTCGAGATTAGGCTTGAGGCGTCCGCCAGTAACGAATCCCTGACTCGCAAAACCTGTCTGCTGGATGGCAAGAGCGTGCGCGCATCGACGATGGTCGGCGTGCTCAAGGTCGTCGAGTTCTCGCCGGAAGACGTCCAGCTGGTAGCAGGTCCTCCCGCAGGAAGGCGGCGGCAGCTCGACGTGCTGATCTCTCAGATCGATCGCCACTACATGCAAACCAGTGCCCGGTACCAGAAAGTGTTGACGCAGCGAAATGGTCTGCTGCGTTCGTTCCAGCGTGATGGTGTCTCCTGGCGATCGATTCCAGCTATCGAGCAACTCACATTCTGGGATGATGAGTTGGTGCGGCATGGAGCCCAGCTCATTGCCACCCGTGTGCGTGTTGTCGCGGAACTCGCAGGAAAAGTGGAGCATTGGTCGCGTGAGTTGATGCATGATCACGTAGTATCGCTTGGATTGATTTCCGGTGTTCCTCATTTGGATCGTCTCCTTACTCAGCATGGAGACGCAGACGATCTCGCCAATCGCGTGATGGACCAGTTCGCTCGCGAGATTGAGTTGGCTCGGGCAGAGGACTTCCGTCGAGGTTCGACCTCCATTGGTCCGCAGCGGGATGACATCGTTTTTACCGTTGACGATCGATCACTTGCCGCGTATGGATCACGGGGGCAGCAACGGCTTGGGGTCATTGCCATCAAGTTGGGGGAAGCAGATGTGATCCACCAACTGACCGGCGAACAGCCAGTGCTACTTCTGGACGATGCATTGTCCGAGCTTGATATGCAGCACGCGACCTGGCTGATGGACTGCATCGCGACTAGCGATCGGCAGTTGCTGCTCACGTCGGCGGTGGAAGGTGCACTCGATCATGAGGAGTTGGCGCATCTGGAGTTGATGACGCTTGAGTCATCCTTAGGCTAGATCGGCATAGGCCTTGTCTCGTGTCCGGCGATCGTGTACCATTCACCTCGTTGCGAACACGGCCCGTTCGTCTAGCGGCCTAGGACACCGCCCTCTCAAGGCGGAGATCAGGGGTTCGAATCCCCTACGGGCTACCAATGTGGAACGCCGGTGGAGAAATTCACCGGCGCTTTCTGTCGTCTCGGTTTAACGAGACAGCCCCACCAGCACTGGTAATCAACCCGTGGCTGTCGTACCGATACAACGCCCCGCAACGTGTATCCGCCGTGCAACGCACCATCATGGAACAGTCGGGAAGTACATAAAGCCCCGCAGCGATATGCACACACCATTCCTGATGTGAAGACGTAACCAGCCCAGTAGGGACTGTACGTACATTCTAATCACAATCCAACGGATGTGTCAATGAGGGCTCAGGCTTCGCCCTGGAGCTCGATGGGATCAAGGAACTCGGAAATGTCCGGTAGTGGGCATCTCAGCATCGCTTCCAGCTCCTGTAGGGCATCCAGAGTGCCTTCCATCTGCGCGAAAGCCGCCGCAAGGACATTGCGCGCCAATACCATCGCAGTGACCGGTCCGGTACCGCCGGGAGTCGGCGTTACCGCCGAGGCGATGCCCTCCAAACTGGCGAGATCGGAATCGCCCACGACCTTGCCCTGATCGTTGACATTGACACCGAAATCGAGCACCAGCGCACCCTTGCGAATCATGCGACCGGTAATCAACCCAGGTGATCCTGCCGCTACGCAGACGATCTCTGCGCGGCGCAGATGCTGTGACAAACCCCTGGTTCTGCTGTGGCACAAAGTCACGGTCGCATTCGCGTGCGAGAGCATCGTTGACAACGGTCGGCCAACGACGTTGCTACGACCCACCACGGCCACATTGGCGCCGTTCAGATCGACACCGTAATAGCGCAAGAGCTCCAATCCGCCAGCAGGGGTGCTTGGCCGCAAACTCGGCAGGCCCAGGTGAAGTCGACCTGCGTTCACAGGACTTATCCCATCCACATCCTTGAGCGGCGAGATCGTCTCCAGGACGACATGCGGATCGAGATGACTGGGCAGTGGCATGAGGACGAGGATGCCGTTGATGCCTGGATCGATATTCAAGGCTCGAATTGCATCGCCCAGCTGTTGGTTCGAAACTGTGGCTGGGAGTTCGACCTTGCGATGCCGCAGATTCACCTTCTTGAAGGTGCGCTCGATCGAAGATCGATAGGCCAGCGCGGCAGCATCGTTACCGACAAGCAATGTGGCTAGCGTCGGTGTTGAACCATTTTGGTCCTCATAGAGCTGTTTTGCGGAATCAATAGCCTGGTGAAGCATCTTGGCAGGGGCTGCCCCGCGCAAGACTCGGGTCTGAATATCGGTCATGGGGATGTGTCCTCTCCCACCTGGCGTCAGTGCCAACGACACCACCTCTGTGTCGACCGAATTATACAGGCATGCTGAGGCGTCATTTCCGCCCCTGGAGCGTCATTCCCAATAGATATGCCCTACCGATTTCGCCCGATTCTGCACCACAACAACAGTGCTACGGCAGCAAACGACAGAATCGGAAGAACGTGACATCTCCAATGTCGCGACAGGCACTACGGCTGTGCATCTGTCGGCGATGCTGCCGTTACCGTGAATAGTACGTACGCAGCTATTGACACCATGGCAACAGGGCTGTAGTATCGATACATCGGCACCGGATCGACGTGACCAAGTGGCAAGTTGGTTCGGAGTGAGAGAGAAATGGATGCCGTACAGGCACGTGAAGGTGGGGATACCATGCAGGCAGGAGATCAGTTCGGAAGCACCCTCAAGCGATTCCGCGAAGTTCGTCGCGTCTCGCAGAGTCGTCTGGCGGAACGCGCCGGTTTCGATCACAGCTATGTGAGTCGTTTGGAGAGCGGTGCCCGCACGCCAACCCGCGATGCGGTGCAACAGCTCGCGGATGCGTTGGAGTTGGATCGCCTTCAGCAGGATGAGCTGTTAGCCTCAGCGGGATTTCTGCCGCAAGAGGTGTCCAGCCTGCTTTCGAGCGAGCCGGAGATCACGGATGTGCTTGCACTTCTGCAAAACACCTCCATGCCTGAGGAGTATCGTCAGACGATGCGCCAGGTACTGCGCGTCATCGCCGATCAGGCGCGATTGGTCCTCAAGGACAGTGATCGCGTGTCGGTAGCATAGAACGAGTTCCCGCATCAGGTTGATGAGTGTCCCCGCCCTCGGCAGCCTGAGATAGAAGCGTCATACTAGGCTCCGGCGCACCACCATGTGTGGGTAACCGGAGCCTGTTCAGTTAAGAGAGATTCCCCGCAATGTCAGAGTTTGCCCACCTTCATCTCCATACAGAGTTTTCATTGCTCGATGGAATGGGTCGAATCAAGGACTACATCGCCGCCGCCCAGCAGATGGGTATGAATCACATGGCGGTGACCGATCACGGTGTCATGTACGGTGCGATGGACTGGTACAAGGCAGCCACCAAGGCTGGAATGCACCCTATCATCGGTATGGAGGCCTACCTGGCGGAGGGGAGTGCCTCCGAGAATAACCGCAACAGCTACCACCTGTTGCTACTGGCGGAGAACAACACCGGCTATCGGAATCTGATTCGACTCGCCAGCGAGGCATCGCTCAAAGGGTTCTACTATAGACCACGCGTTGATCTCGAGATGTTGAATCGGTATGGAGAGGGCATCATCGCGACCTCCGCCTGCCTTGGTGGACCCCTGGCGAAAAACCTTCTGGCCCATCAACCTGACAAGGCATTTGATTATGCAGGCAAGCTCAGTGAGATCTTCGGTAAGGATCGCTTCTATATAGAGATTCAGGATCACGGGTTGGAGGAACAGCACACCACCAACCGCCAGATGATCGAGATGTCCAAGGTACTGGGACTGCCCCTGGTGGCCACAAACGATGTCCACTACTGCAATCAGCATGATGCACCTGCCCAGGACATTCTCATCTGCGTTGGTACCGGTACAACCGTGAACGACCAGAAGCGTCTCAAACATGAGACCGACGAGTTCTACCTCAAGAGTCCGGTTGAGATGGCGCGATTGTTCCCGGATCACGCGGACGCCATCCAGAACACGATCCGCATTGCCGAGATGTGTAACGTCAATCTCGAGTTCGGAGGGTATCAGTTACCCGAGTTCGAGACTCCACTCGGATTGGACTCCGCAGAGTATCTACGGAGGCTCTGCACGGAAGGAGTGATCCGCAAGTACGGCACACTGGATGGTGCCATCGGTGAACGTCTGGACTACGAGCTGGGCGTGATTGAGCGCATGGGATTTACCAACTACTTCCTCATCGTCTGGGACTTCGTTACGTTCGCAAAGCGCAATGGTATCCTGGTCGGTCCGGGTCGTGGATCGGCGGCCAGCAGCATCGTCACATACTCGCTTGATATCACAGGTCTCGATCCGCTCAAGCACAATCTCATGTTCGAGCGCTTCCTGAATCCGAGCCGTATCTCAATGCCGGATATCGACATCGATTTTGCCGATGATCGCCGCTCAGAGGTGATCGACTACGTTGTCCAGAAGTACGGCGATGAAAGGGTCGCGGGTATCGCGACCTTCGGAACCCTCAAGGCGAAGCAAGCGATTAAAGACTGCGCCCGCGCGATGGACTACAACCTGGCGGAGGCCAATCGTATCGCCAAGTTGATTCCAGGAGATGTCGGCACCACCATCGACAGTGCCCTGGATAGCGTGCAGGAACTGGCCGTCGCCTACAGGAATGAACCCCAGGTGCGAGATCTCATCGACACAGCCCGCAAGGTGGAAGGGCTTTCTCGCCACCCGGGTAAGCACGCCGCGGGTGTTGTGATCTCGCGCGATCCATTGGTGGAACATGTCCCCTTGCAGCTCACAGGCAAGGGAAGGGTTGATGTCACCACGCAGTGGACGCAGGGGCATCTGGAGGACCTCGGTCTGCTCAAGATGGACTTCCTTGGTCTCAAGACGCTCACAGTGTTGGGGCGGGCTGTCGATCTCGCTCGCGCAGCAGGCGCCGAGATTACCATGGATACGATCCCCCTTGAGGATGAGAGGGCGTTCGAGCTGCTCCGTCGTGGTGATACCTTCGGTGTCTTCCAGCTGGAAGGTGGAATGACAACGCGCATGACGATCGACGTCGCCCCCCAGAGCTTTGATGACATCATCGCGTTGATGGCATTGATTCGACCGGGACCGATGGAGTTGGCACCGGACTATATCGGGCGCAAGCACGGTCGACTCGAGATCGAGTATCCCCACCCATCTCTTGCGAAGGTGCTGGAGGAGACGTACGGTGTCGCCCTCTACCAGGAACAGGTGATGCAGATCGCCAATGTTCTCGCTGGTTTCTCGATGGCCGAGGCGGACGGCTTGCGTAAGGCGATGGGCAAGAAGCTGCCTGAAGTCATGGCGCAGTACAAAGGGAGCTTTGTTGGGGGTGCCGAGAAGAACGGAGTCAGCGAGAAGGACGCGAACGCCGTTTGGGATCTGATCGAACGCTTCGCCGGATACGGGTTCGTGAAGTCGCACAGCGCCGCCTATGCGGTTATCGCTGCGCAGACGGCATATATGAAGGCCCACTATCCGGCTCAGTTCATGGCCGCGCTGATGAGCACGGAAATCGAATCGTCCGAAAAGACGGTGATCAATGTCTCGGAGTGCCTCAAGGCCGGTATCCGCGTTCTACCTCCGGAAATCAGCAGGAGCGATATCGATTTCACCGTTGAGATGGATGGTGATGGTCATCCCGCGGTCCGATTCGGTTTGGCTGCGGTGAAGGGCGTTGGCAGGCACGCGCTTGAAAGCGTAATCGCTGCCAGAAATGAGCGCGAGGACAAACATTTCCCCACACTTGATGTCATCTGCGACGCGATCGACTGGAACGCTGGTAACAAGAAGATGATCGAGTGTCTGGTGAAGGCCGGCGTGCTCGATGAGTATGGCCATCGTGCTCAGGTTCTGTTGGGGATGGAGCAACTGGCGACTTCCGCGCAGAAGCGCCAGCGCGCGCGAAGTCGTGGCCAGATGGATATGTTTGGTCAACTCATTGCCGATGCGGGGGAAGAGGCAGCCGGTACCGTACTCCCTGATGTCCCGGAAGCGGATCAGAAGCAAATACTGGAGTGGGAGAAGGAAGTGCTGGGGCTGTATCTGAGCAGCCATCCACTCACTGAGATTATCGGTTCGGAGCTTCCGTCTGGCTTCAATCTGATAAACGCTGTCCAGCATATGCAATCGGGTCAAACCTCCCGTGTCATCGGTATGATCAAGACCGTTCGTAGGGTTATCACCAAACAGAACAAGACGATGGCTGTGCTGGAGATCGAGGATCTCACCGGTAGCATCGAGGTTGTGGTCTTCCCGAAGAAGTACGATGAGTGCTCGGTGCAGTTGGAGCCCGATACGATTCTGGTGATCGAAGCTCGAGTCGATGAGCGCGGCGACCAGCATCAGTTGATCCTGGAATCGCTTTCCGAGAACATTCCCGGGCGCGTCGATAAGGTTCCGGTCAAGGACACAGTGATTGTGCGTGTACCGCTGACCGGTAGGCAGTGGGATGATGTCTCCCTACTGCAGCGGCTCGATCGGATCACGCAGGAGTTCGAGGGTGATCTGCCACTTGAGTTGGTTGTGCAGATGAACGGTCAGGTGCGTCCATTCCGGTCGCGCTCGCGTCGTGTCGATTGGTCGCCGATGTTTGTGACCGCGGTTGAATCCGCGATCGGGAAGCAAACGGTGAGTTTGCGACCTGCCGGTTCCTGATGCGACATATCCCATAATTGTCGAAAGACTAACTTGAGATTTTCTCGAAGTTGGCGATATGTCTACGCACTGCGCGATGGGCGGCCGATGAGTCGCGCGTGGTGAGGATGATCAGCACATCGGTCGGTCGTAGTGCCTTGAAGGCGCGATTGATCGCGCGGCGCTCCGTGGGGAGCGAACTTAAGAGGGGAGGGTACGGATTGTTGGCGAGTCCGCGTTTGAACTCGGCCAATCGCTCCTCATCCTGATCGCCGTGGATGACAATCGCGCCGCGGTAGCGGCCGAGACTGCGACCGACCTCATACACCTCGTCCTTCTCTAGCCAACCTAGATCGCCAACAACTACGATCTGTCTCCGCGCACCCCCTGGATTTAGTACCTTGAGGACGTCCCGGAGTACCCACGCCGGCGCCAACTGATCAATGACGGCACGAGCATCGTTGTATTCATACAGGTTCATAGAGGCTGGCAGAATGCTCCATGCCATACGGAACCGTTTGAACTCCCGCTGGATCGGTGGTAGATCGACACCGATTGCGTGGAGTGCACCGATTGCGAGCAACAGGTTCTTGATGTTGAAATCGGCAGCACCGTCGAAGGTGATCGGAAAGTCCCGGATATTTCCGAATCGCTGCGCACCGTTGCGCGATCCGACCCAGATATTGTCGTTCTCTACCCAGACCGCGAGTCCATCATGCTCCAAATGTCGACGCATGAGCGGTGACTCCAGAGATCGCGATACGAGGATAAGTGAAGCATCGGACTCGGACAGGATATCGGCTGAAGTGAAGTCGTCGCCATTAGCGACGATGATGCCATTGTGATGGGTTGCCCGAGCACAGCGATAGGTGCCGGCGATACCCATGCGGGTTCGGGTTGATGACGTGTCCTGTTCGCCCAGACCGGTGTGAATCATCACCGGGTACATCTGGTCCGGAAGTCCCGCCACGTTTACGGCCGCCCAATCGAGTTCCTGCAGTGCGACATCGATTGTGCCTTCTGCAAGTCGCTGCAGTGCGCGACCCCAACCGGCAAGCTCCGCTCGTTGATTCCGTCCGCCGATCTGAACACCGAGATCGGTCCAGGTGGCTATCTGGAATCGCAGCGATCTCATTACTGCCTCGATCAACCGCAGTACGGTGCTCTTGCCACGCGTACCGGCCACGCCGATAAGCGGTAGCGTTCCACTGTGAACCACTTCTGCCTGCCACTGGCGTGCGCTGGGGAAGCAGAAACTGATCTCTTCGCGATCGTAGAGGATATCGGGTGTGAGGATCACGACCGAATCGCTTTCGATTCCAGATACTCCCGCAATGCGGGAATCGCCTTGCGCATCGCTTCGCCGCGATGACTGATCTCGTTCTTGAACGCTATGTCGTGTTCAGCCATTGTCCTGCCGTCGGGCAGGACGAAGAGTGGATCGTAACCGAATCCGTAATCGCCCCGCGACTCATAGCCGATTGTTCCATCACAGGAGCCTTCGAAGGTGAGTTCCTCTCCGTCCGCGGTGACGATCGCAATGGCGCACCGGAAGTGGGCACCCCGCTCGTTGTCGGGGATCGACTCCATGGCGCGTAGAACCTTGTGGTTGTTTGCTTCGTCGCTGGCATCCTCACCAGCGTATCGAGCGGAGTAGACTCCCGGTTCACCGTTGAGTGCATCCACCTCCAGGCCGCTATCGTCGGCAAGGACAGTCAGACCGGTTTGCTGGTGACCAGCGCGGGCTTTCAGCAGGGCATTCTCCAGGAACGTTGTCCCCGTCTCCTCCGGCATCTGGATGTCCAGTTCCGATCCGGAGACGACAATCGCGACACCATCGAGAAGCGCTTGAAGGTCGCGAATCTTGCCTTTATTGGAGGAGGCGAGGACGACGGTGGTGGATGGTTCAGTCATGGGGCAGTCCAAAGAGGTGTTCCGCATTCGCGGTCGTCGTTCGCGCCAACTCCTCAGGTGTTGTCTCCAGGTATTCCGCCATCATCGTCGCGATGACCGCGACCATGGACGGCTGATTGCGGCGGTCCTTCTGCTTCGCCGGAACGAGATAGGGAGAATCGGTTTCCAGGAGCATTCTGTCTGATGGCACTCGAGCTAACATCTCGCGAAGTTCGCTCGACTTCTGCCTGGTCGCAAGACCGCCGATACCGACCCATGATTGGGATTCGATAACGAAATCCATAACCTCAGTACTACCGTCGAATGAATGGAAGACAAGTCGCGGCAACGTGGCCTCTGATCGAAGAATCCTGATGATATCGGCATTGGCATCGCGCATATGAATGATCAGGGGCAGACCGATCTCCGCCGCGATACGGAGTTGCCCAACAAAGGCTGGTCCCTGAATATCAAGCGGTGCGTTGTCGCGGTAGAAATCGAGCCCTGCCTCTCCGACCGCGACTGCCTTTGACTCCACCAGTTTCTGCCGCAATCTCTGCGCCACAGTATCGTCCCAGACGGACGCCAGTGCGGGATGTACGCCAAGCGAGTGGTACATCCCATCGGTGCTGGCGGAGAGTGAAATCGCGCTCGACCACCGTACGGGATCGTACCCGATCAATACCCAGCGCCTGACATTGGCAGTCCGACTCGCTGAGATCACGTATTCGAGATCGGACTCGAACTGGTGATCGTCGAGATGGCAGTGCGTATCGATCATCGGCGGTAGCACCGGTGCGGAATGGATGCCGTTCATCATCATTTTTCGATTGTACTATTGTATTCAGCGAACTGTGACACTCTTGGCAAGATTACGCGGAAAATCAGGATCGACTCCCCGTGCGATTGCTATGTGGTAGGCCAGCTTCTGCATAGCCACCAGATGGAGAAGACAGGCGTAATCTGACGATGAGTCAATTCTGATCGTCTCCGAGCAGACGCCCTCAGGAAAATCACCCACACCGATGACGTAGCCACCACGACTGCGCACCTCAGCGGCGGCGATCACGCCCCGCTTCAACTCATCCCGCGATGTCGCGATGACAATGCACGGCACGCCCTCATCGACCAGCGCCAGTGGTCCATGTTTAAGTTCGCCCGTGCTGAAGGCTTCGGCGTGCAGATATGACCCTTCCTTGACCTTAAGCGCAGTCTCTTGAGCGATCGGTCGCCCGAATCCGTTGCCCAATACCAGCATCGAGCTATTGTCTGCGATCTTTTTCGCTATTCTGGCGATATCGGCATCGTTCAAGATCGATTCGAGGGTGCTACTCAGGTCGGTTGTCTCAGCAATAGGTTCTCCGGCGAGAACACGCGCCGTCTGATGAAGTCGCATAGCCATGGCCATGAAGGACTTCGTGGCCAGCACACTTCGCTCGACGCCCGCCTTGATGCCGACAACGACATCGGCCATATTGGCGATCGTGCTTGTCTCGGTATTAACCACTGTGGCAGTGGTAGCGCCCCAAGTCTGTGCTTGTTGCATCGCGTCCACCACATCCGCTGTCTCGCCGCTCTGCGTGAGTGCAATCACCAGCGTGTTCGCTCCGGCGCTTCGGGTGGAAGGAGAGACCTCCGAAGCGGGAACGACATCAATCCAGGCATTCGTAGCCTGTGAGAGCCACTGGGCACCGAGCGTCGCGGCGTAATATGCCGATCCACATCCGGTGAGGAGGATATGGGAGTGTCGCTGGATGGCATGGGCTAGCGGCTCGACATCCGCATGCCTGGTTGCCAGGTCACGCGTAACCTCCACCTGATCGTGGATCTCCTTAATCGTGAAGTGAGGGAAGGTCCCGCGGCTGGTCTCCGTTTCCTCGGGTGTTGGTTCCCAGGAAATAGCCACCTCAGATCCGGAGGCTAAGTCCAGCATTTGGGCGGTGTCTCGCGTCAAAACGACCAGGTGATGATCCGGAATCACTGCGATCTCCTGTGAGCTTCGTGCGCAGGCCAATGGATCGGAGGCAAGCTCCCAGCCATCTGTGCGTCGGCCCAGGCGAAGCGGCGATCGCGCCGTGATTGCGGCCATCATCGTGGTCGATCGGTCCATCGCGAGGATCGCCGAGCTGCCCTCGAGTAGGAGGAATGTCTTGCGTACCGCGTCCGTGAAGGTGTCACTATGATCCATGTGCCACCGAATCAAGTGGGGCACGATCTCCGAATCGGTCTCGGAACGAAACGCGACGTTGGCGAGATAGGTGGTTTTGAGCGATTCCGCGTTCTCGATCACGCCATTGTGCACGACAGCGATCTGTCCCGACTTATCGCTGTGAGGGTGAGCGTTTGCGTCGGTCACACCGCCATGTGTTGCCCAGCGGGTGTGACCGATTGCGATCGTTGCGAGGTTGTCCTGAGCCAGACTCGTGGGGACCCGACCGGTGCGCTTGAGGAGTGCAACCTCGGAACCGGCATCCCAACCGATTCCCCAGGAGTCATAACCGCGATACTCCATGATCCGCAGGGCATCTGCCACCAGTGGGATTACCTGAGTCGGTTGACCAACATAACCAAAGACACCACACATCTTTCGCCTCCTTGGGCACGAGATCGTAACGTCAAGTCTCCCCTGCAGGTCATCTGCAAAGGGCGCGCTACGACAGGGTATTGAGATAGGTGGTGAAAACAGAGGATGAGAGGGTTACACCCTCTGCACGTTGATGTCGATTTGTCGGGCTGTTACCAGTCCGGTTTGACGACACCATGACGACTGTGCGACCGGGGGATCATCCGCCGAGTGTTTCGATAAATCCCCGCCTCGTCAACCTGATCTGTCACCAATCAGGTCCTGGCGCTGTAAAAACTGAACGGACCTCTGTTCGTTCACCTGAGGCAAGAGTAATCGCTGGGAACCGTGAAGGCAAGAAGGTGATTTCACCGTATACTTGCACGAGAAACCCGAGCCTCTGATGGCTTGCGATATATCCTTCCCCGGAGTGCGAATTGATCGAACGTTATACACGACCTGAGATGGGTGCGATCTGGTCTCAGGAGCACAAGATTCAGCAATGGCTGGAAGTTGAGATCGCTGTCTGCGAAGCCTGGACGCGTCGAGGACGCATCCCGGAAGACGCGATGGTCGCGATTCGCGGTGCTACCTGTGATCTGGAGCGTATGCTGGAGATCGAGCGCGAGACAGATCATGATCTTATCGCCTTTCTCCGCGCCACTGGAGAGACGGTTGGCGACGCTGCCCGCTTCATTCACCTGGGATTGACATCGTCTGACGTCGTCGACACCGGGTTGGCGATGCAGGCACGTGATGCTGCCGATCTGCTACTGGCTGATCTCGATGAACTCATTGAGGTGGTTGGCCGCAAGGCGGTCGAGCATAAGGACACGATCACGATCGGTCGCTCCCATGGCATGCAGGCCGAGCCGACAACATTCGGTCTCAAACTCGCCGTCTGGTATGACGAGTTACGACGCCAGCGCGAGCGATTGGCAGTGGCGCGTGATCACATCGCGGTCGGCCAGATCTCCGGAGCGGTGGGCACGCATGCCCACGTTTCGCTTGAGATCGAGGAAGAAGTTTGCTCTGATCTCGGGTTGGACGTCGAACTGGTCAGTACCCAGGTGATCCAGCGTGATCGTCATGCATTCTATCTGGCGGTGCTGGCAGTGATTGCCTCGACTCTAGAGAAGATGACTGTTGAAGTGCGTCATCTGCAGCGCAGCGAGGTGGCCGAGGCCGAGGAATCGTTCGGCGAAGGTAATCAAGGCAGTTCAGCGATGCCGCACAAGCGTAATCCGCACGAATCGGAGCGCATTGCCGGACTGGCGCGCCTGGTTCGCAGTTACGCCGTGGTCGGATTCGAAAACGTCCCGCTTTGGCATGAACGCGACATATCCCATAGTTCTGCGGAACGAGTGATCTTCCCTGACGCGTGCATCATCCTCGACTTCATGCTGCACGAAACTACCGAGATTATCGATGGATTGGTGGTTTATCCGGAAAAGATGCTGGCCAACCTCAACATGAGTGGGGGACTGATCTTCAGCCAGAGAATCCTGCTGGCACTTGTCGATGGTGGCATGGATCGACAGGAAGCGTATCGTCTGGTACAGCATCACGCGCATGCGCACGATGATCGCACGTTCCGGCAGCGGATTGAGGCTGATCCGGAGATTCAGGCGCGCGTTTCAGTCGATGTCATCGAGAAGGCATTCGATCCTTGGGATCAGCTCCACAACGTGGATGCGACCTTCCGGCGCGTGGGATTGATTCCCGCATGAATCTGACCAACTATCCACTCCTTCGCCAGGGGAAGGTGCGCGACATCTACGATGCGGGTGAGAATCTACTACTGGTGGCTACGGATCGTCTCTCCGCGTTCGATGTGATCTTGCCAACGCCCGTCGATGGTAAGGGTAAGCTACTGACGCAGCTCTCGGTCTTCTGGTTCGAGGCAACGCGTCACATCGTACCGAATCATTTGGTTGGCACGGATATCGACGGTCTGGATCTTACGCCTGCGGAAGCCGATTGGTTGCGCGATCGCACCATGATCGCTCGCAAGGCCGATCGAATTGATATCGAGTGTGTCGTCCGTGGATATCTGGCTGGTAGCGGTTACAAAGAGTATGTGCAGGAAGGAACGCTGGCTGGCGAACCTCTGCCAGCCGGTCTCCAGCGTGCCGACAGATTGCCGGAGCCGCGCTTCACGCCGGCAATCAAGAACGACGAAGGTCATGACGAGAATGTCAGCCGTGCCCGGCTGGCGGAGATTATCGGCACTGAGCTCGCAGATGAGCTCGAGAGCAAGAGCCTGGAGATCTACGCTTTTGCCAGCAGTCTCTCTGCCCAGGCCGGTATCGTCCTGGCTGACACCAAGTTCGAGTTTGGCTATATCGATGGCCAACTCTCGCTGATTGACGAGGTTCTGACACCGGACAGCTCCCGCTATTGGGAGGCTGCCAGCATCGTTCCAGGTCAGGAGCCGGATAGCTTCGACAAGCAGATCGTGCGCA
Source organism: Thermomicrobiales bacterium (assembly GCA_023957015.1). Classification (GTDB taxonomy): domain Bacteria; phylum Chloroflexota; class Chloroflexia; order Thermomicrobiales; family UBA6265; genus UBA6265. The sequence continues at coordinate 29,861 of JAMLHR010000029.1, forward strand.
ATTGGCTGGAAACGCTTGATTGGGACAAGACCTATCCCGGACCAGAGATTCCTGACGAAATCGTTGCGCAGACAATCGCTCGCTATCGCGAGGTCTTTGATCGGCTGACCGCAGCCGGAAAGGAAATCCCCGAATGAGTCTCTACATCGTTGAAGCGGAGATCATGCCGAAGCGTGGTGTGAATGATCCCCAGGGTGAATCAGTGCTCTCCGGCCTTAAACTGCTAGGGTTCGATCGTACCAGCAAGGTGCGCGTCGGCAAGCTGATTCGCTTCCAGGTCGAGGCGGAATCGGCCGATGCCGCTCATGCCCAGGCGACGGAGATGTGTGACAAGTTGCTTGCGAATCCGGTGATTGAGGAGTACGAACTCAAGGTCGCTGAGGCGTAGGAGGAACGTATGCACGTTGGTGTGATTTCTTTCCCCGGTAGTAACGGTGATCATGATGCGCTGGCGAATCTCGAGTCCGATCTTGGTGTCACGGTTCGTCGGGTCGATTATCGCGAGACGAGGCTGACCGGACTGGACGCGGTGGTCCTTCCCGGCGGTTTCAGCTATGGCGATGCCCTCCGGTGTGGTGCCATCGCTCGATTTGCGCCGGTGATGACGGAACTGCAGAGGGCATCGGTGGATGGTTTGCCGATTCTCGGTATCTGTAACGGTTTTCAGGTGCTATGCGAAGCTCATTTGCTTCCGGGTGCCTTGCTGCGCAACAAGACGCTGAAATTCCATTGTCACTGGACCCATCTGCGCTTCGAGAACGTCTCCACACCCTGGACCAACAATCTCGAAGTCGGTGAGGTGCTGCGATTGCCGGTGGCGCACGGCGAAGGCTCCTATTTCATTGGAGCCGACGAATTGGCGCAACTTGAGGGTAACGGCCAGGTTGTGGCGCGATATAGCGACGCTGCTGGTAACGTGGTTGAGGCTGTCAACGGTTCCGTTAACTCGATTGCCGCAGTCTGCAACGAGTCCGGAAATGTTGTCGGACTGATGCCGCATCCCGAGCGCGCCACGAATGATCTCATCGGTGGTGCCGATGGACTGAAGATGCTGAAGTCTCTGCTCCAGGCAGAGCCAGTCGCTGTATAGGAGAACTCATCATGTCGAAGGAAAAATACGACGCGCTATACGCTCGCATGCAGACGCTGACCGATATCTACGGTATCGGTGGTGTGGCTCAGTGGGATATGCAGACGCATATGCCGCCACGAGGTGCTGCCGTGCGTGCGGAGCGACTGGCGACGTTGACGACGATCGGGCACGAGTGGCTCACGAGCAGCGAGACTGGCGATCTGATCGCTCGATCCGAGGATTATGTCCGCAATCAGGGTGAGGACAGTCTCGAGTATGCGATCTGGCGGGTGAGCAAACGCCACTACGACAAGGCGACCGTCATTCCCTCCGAGCTGGCCGCTGATCTTGACAGAGCGGCCTCGAACGGGCATGTCGCCTGGGTGAGCGCTCGGAAGAACAACGACTATGAAGGCTTCAAGCCGTATTTGCAGAAGAATATCGATCTGCTGCATCAGGTAATTGATCTCAGTCGCGGGCTCTATCCCGAGGCGGAGGAGGATTACGATATTCTGTTGGACGACTATGAACAGGGAATGAAGACCAGCGATATCGCAGCCGTCTTCGATCAGTTCAAGGTCGGTGCCAAGCCACTGGTTGAGAAGGTCGCTGCACATATGGGCGATGGCCGCGATGCCGCCACATTCGGGAACTTCCCAGCTGATCAACAGGAGAAACTTGCGCGCGAGATCCTCGCCGCCGTTGGTTTCAACGACGATGAGTTCGACCTCACGAAAACGGCGCATCCGTTCGAGCACTCAATGTCGATCCACGATATCCGGATCACCACCAAGTACGATGAGGGTTTCTTCAATCCGTGCTTCTTCGGTACCCTGCATGAGTTCGGTCACGGTATCTATGAGAACCAGATCGATGACACCTATGAGCGCACGGTACTTGCCCGCGGCGTCTCCATGGCTTGGCACGAGAGCCAGAGTCGTATGTGGGAGAATCTGGTCGGTCGCAGCCTGCCATTCTGGAAATGGGCGGCCCCGAAGGTCAAGGCCGTGTTCCCGGATCAGTTTGGTAGCATGGACGCCGAAGACATCTATCGCGCGGTAAACATGATGGGTCCAAGCCTGATCCGCATTGAGGCCGATGAGCTGACCTACAACTATCACATCATCATCCGCTTCGAATTGGAGCGGGAGCTACTCGCCGGTACTGTTACCGTGGATGACCTGCCGGACGCCTGGAACGCCAAGTACAAGGACTATCTGGGTGTTGACGTGCCGGATTACAGCGACGGTGTGTTGCAGGATGTGCACTGGAGCGGTGGTTCCATGGGTTACTTCCCAACCTACGCCCTCGGCAACATCCTCGGTGCGATGCTATGGCAGAAGATCAACACCGAACTGCCGAACCTGGCCTCGGAGTTCGAGGCTGGTGAGTTTGGTAGCCTGCGCAACTGGAGCCGCGAGAATATCCATCGCCATGGATCGTTCTACACGCCGAATGACCTTCTGCAGAAGGTGCTTGGCACGAGAACACTGGATGCTCAGCCGCAGATTGATTTCCTCACCGCCAAGGTGAACGAACTCTACGGCTAATCTGCTGATACAGGGATGGCCTGCGCTCGCGTGAGCGCAGGCCATCCTTAACTTTGGCAGTTTTCGTACAGGGGATTGTCAAGAAGTCACAGA